>WFSD01000297.1 GCA_015486235.1 Anaerolineae bacterium | reverse complement strand
GTGTTCCTGAAACTGTCCAGCAACTGGCTCCGGGACGCCCCATTTCCTTGGGAATAAAGGATGATGCCCGCTTCTGCAAGAGGCGTCTGAAGGGCGTTGTACGTGTAGCGCAGCTGAGCGTAGGAGGTGAAGAGCGCCAACAATCGCCCTCCCGTAGCCAACGCCAGAGACAGTATCGCTTTTTCTACCGCCCGCTGGTAGCCAGAAGTCTGCGGCTCCGGCATGTCCGTAGGGAGGTAGAGCATCGTGGACGATTTGTAGTCGAAAGGGGACTCCAACGCCAGGGTTTTCATCTCCCAGGCGTTGAGTCTGTCCTGGATGTAGTCGAATTTGCCGGCGGCGCGCAGCGTAGCCGAAGTCATCACCACCGTGCTCTTCTCGTCCAGCAGGTATTCCTCCACCATCGGCCCGATGTGGAGAGGGGCCGCGTGGAGGGATACAACCTCCCCACGCTCCGGCAGGGTTACCTCAGCCCAGTACACTGCGCCTGGATTTGGGTCGGCAATGAGGGAGTGAATCTGGGATCGGGTCTCCTCCAGAGTTTCCGCTGTGGAGAGGAGGTCAGCTACCAGGCCGTCCATTTCTGGATCGTCGCGAAACTCCAGATCAGCAAGCCCTCTGGCCAGTCTCCGCACAGAATCGGCGACGCGACGCATCAATGCTCCCACATTCTCCCACTCCATCTCCACATCGTCCCATGTACCCTGCACGCGCACGCTGTGGGTTATCCGTATCCGCCTGGTATACATCGTGGAGTTCCACTGCTTGCCGCTTGCTTCCCTAAGCGATTCCCGGAGCACATCAAAGAACTCACCGAGCCCGTCCCGAAGGCGCACCACGTCATCCTGCACCGTGGAAACGATGGCGTCTATCTCCCGATACACTTTCGTCGGAAGGATCTGAGTGCGTTCCAGCACTTCCGGCAGCAGCCCGCTCGCGCCACGGCCCTTCCTCCTGGAAAGGTGAATCATGGAATCGAGCAGCCCCCGCAGCTTGTACCAATCCGTGGAAAAACTCATCTGCTTGGTAATGGCTTCTTCCAGGTGATGCGCTTCGTCCACGATTAGATGGTTATACGAAGGCAGCACCCGCTGTTCAGTAGCGATATCCGCCAGCAGGAGAGCGTGGTTCACCACCACAATGTGGGCCTTCTCTGCCCTGCGGCGAGCGTTGTAGAAGAAACACGTCCGGTTCAGGTAGTAAGGACATTTGTCCTGGATGCAGCTTTCCCGTTCTGTCTCCACGCGAGCCCACACCGACTGGTCCGACAGGGAGGGCAGGAACAGTTCTGCCTTGTCGCCGGTCCGCGTGTGGGATAGCCAGACCAGGATCCGTGCCACGGTGGTCATTTCCTGCGGGCTGAGATCGCTGTGAGCCAACAGGTTGTCCAGCCTTCTCCGGCAGATGTAGTTGCTCCTCCCTTTGAGCACCGTGGCAAGGAAAGGCTTCTCCCCCATGCCAGCTTCCCTCAGCATCTCCGCGAGAGCCGGCAGATCCTTGCCGAAAAGCTGATCCTGCAGGTTGATGGTGTTGGTAGAGACTACTACGCGAGCGCTATTGGCAATGGCATAGAGTGTTGCGGGAACCAAATACGCCAAGGACTTGCCTGTGCCGGTTCCTGCTTCTACCATCAGGTGGTCTTCCTTGTTGAACGCCTCAGCCACAGCCCGGAGCATCGCCACCTGGGATGGGCGGTACTCGTATCCCTCGATTATCCGTGATAGCGCTCCCTCCTGCTCCAACAGCCTCGCGGCGAAATCCACATCTATCGGTTCCGGCGGGTCTTTCGGGCGTAACGGTCGTGCTTTCTCGAACAACGGGAGCGACTCGTCCTCCGGCTCTGGGGGCATTCCTCCACGCTTTCCGGCAGGTCCCTTGCGCTCCAGTGCCCGCTCGATCCCAAGGAACACCGGTGCCAATGGCCATTCGGTGCGTGCCGCCAGGCGATTGATCTGCCTCACCACTGGTAGCGGAACATCCAGGGCGTAGTCCAACAGCGCCTGGAAAAGCCTCGCCGATGCGATAGCGTCATCCAGCGCCCTGTGAGCGTTGACAAGATCGATCCCCAG
>WFSD01000296.1 GCA_015486235.1 Anaerolineae bacterium | reverse complement strand
GACGGTGGAAACGGCTCAAGAGTGCCATCCCGACGCGATTTGCCGATTGTCCACGGTGTGGCCTTGCCTGTGGGCGGGGTGATAGGAGAGGGCAAAAAGGCCCTCTCGGTCGGTTTGGGACGGGCCGCCTTTGGCCCTCACCTACCCCAACCCCTCCCTCTCCCACGCCGGCGGAAGAGGAAGGAGCTGCCAAGCGAGTTTCGTTTCCCCACTTGCCAGAACGGCTACGAGAGCGCCACTCAGTTTGGCGGCTGGCAGGGGCGACCTGCAGGTCGCCCTACCGCGCCCACTGCATGCGGGCATTATCAGATCAGAACAATTTGTTAAAGCGCAACTATCCCACGGGGCAAGCTGTATCATGGATGAGGGCTCCCAAAGGCATCTTGGGGCTTCGATTTGCTTTGAAAGCCCTTACTTTTTGAGAAGATACGGTCGCCCTCTGACATGCAGCGCTTGTTTTTGGCTTCGGTGATCGCGCTTCCTGTACTCAACGGGCCGCGTTGGTTATAGCAGGGATGAAGACACGCTGTCGTAAGTCCAGTTGCGAGTACTGGAAGCACAAAAATCCGGAGCACGAGCTCATCCCGGCCGAGTGGGAAATGCCGGCAAACGGCTGGCCGAGGGTACTATCCAGAACGATGTTCCCGGCCTGAGCATGGCCACCCCCGCCGCTGAACAGGTGCCAGGCCAGGTTGGTTCCTCCTCCCGCCAGGGCTGTAGAGGACAACAACACCAAAGAGAGGGCCAGTAGAAGTACTATTTTTTTCTTGCCCATGATCTTTTCCCTCACTTGTGCCCGATCTGGATCCGCACACCTCCGATGGTGATGACGTCGTTTTCGTTGTCGAAGTGCAGGCGGATCTTGGCGGATAGGAAGCCCATATCGGCGCTCATGGTGGCATGGCCGAATGGGATGAGATCGTAATGGGAGTAGCTGGTGCTATCGTGGATTGCTTTGTCCTCGGCGATGAGGTAGTAGCTTCCTGAGTCCTCGCTGCCAATGGAGCGGAAAACTCTGCTCAAGTAGATGTAGCTTCGGCTATCGCTGGTGTAGTAATAAACCCGAATGGCTTTCACGGTTACTGGCTGTCCGTAGAGGATGGATGGCAGCGTTGCTGCGATGACGATGTAGCGATTCCCGGGATGGTTGGTCCGGATCTGCGCGTATCCTTTGCTGTGGAACCCAAAATACAGATCCGGCGTGCTGGCATGTGGGACTATCTCGGTGCCGGGAACGAAAACGTAGGAATCCGCTCCTGTGCTAATGTCACCTCTGTTGCCGACCTGGAATGTTTCGTCGGTGCCCTTCTGACCAGAGATAATTGGGCCGCTGCCGTTGTTCCGCAGCACGATGGTCGCATCATCGCTGTCACTGGTGGCCAGAATGGACGTGCCGTTTGTGTTGGTGTTCTCGGCCAGCAATGAAGCCCCATTGGGGCCAGCGCCGTTGCTGCGTGCGCGCATGCCATGCCCGCCGCCGTAGTTTTCTCCGGAGACGCCGGCGCCAGACGGAGAGACCCCAATGCCGCGTACCCCGAAGCTGTAGCCGGAATTGGCGCTGTTCTGCACGTCGAGAACGCTATTGTCTTTTTTGTAGCCGGCAACTACTGCCCCTGGCCGTAGCGAAAGTGCGTAAGGGACGGGTTTGATTGCCTCGCATCCCAGCGCGGTCTGACCTACCCGCACCCGCAGCCATAGACCTTGACCGTTAAAATAGCTGCTGTCCACGGGTAGATCGGCATTGAACAGGCCATTGATGACAGGGACATTGTTCTTGGTGATGCTTTCGGCAGGCGTGCCGGAGCACTGCGCATTGGAGAAAAAGTCAAAAGTGATGTTCCGCTGGCCTGTCACCGCCTCACCGTTCTCCCGCAGGACGCCTTGATAGGCGATCTGGCTGCCGACGGCGGAGCCGATTTCCTCTGGCGCCAGGACACCCTGGGGAAGCGTGCCCTGGGCGTGTGTCCACCCAATGACTACGAGAAAAGCCGCCCCAAGAGTAACAGCCATGACAAGATAGAGATTCTTTTTCATTTTTGCCTCCTTCGCGAATATATGCGGCGTCTTCCGACGCTTGACTGCCAGCATACGGGGTCTCACGTGGGACTTTCCGTAACCCACCGTCCCGCTTGCTCCACGTACTCCAGGCTCTGGTGACGGAAGTAAGTGTTGTAGAGCTCGGCATAGTACCCGTTGAGGGCCATGAGATGCTTGTGGTTGCCTTCCTCGATGATCTTTCCTTTTCTCATCACGATGATCCGGTCGGACGCCTTGACCGTGGAAAGCCTGTGGGCTATGATAATGCTTGTGGTTTCCTTCATGATCGTCTCGATCGCTTGCTGAATCTGCCACTCGGTGAACGGGTCTACGCTGGCCGTGGCTTCGTCCAGGATGAAAATGGCGGGACGCTGTACCAGCACCCGCATCAGCGCAACGAGCTGCCTCTGACCCATGGAAAGCCAG
>WFSD01000295.1 GCA_015486235.1 Anaerolineae bacterium | reverse complement strand
GATGACCTGATTTCGCCGGACCTGCCAGATCGGCTGCAGGAGATCGAATCGGTGGCAAGGGAGGTGGCCGAACGGTACCGAGAGGTGTACGCCGACCTGCACACCCGCCGGGGAGACGCGTACCAGCACGCCATCGAACGGGTCATGGCTTTTCCTGAGTGGGAGCAAGTGGACGTCGGTGCGCGAGAGGATGCCATCCGTGACTTGACGGAACGCTCCTGCGCGAGCCTGGATCTCCCCGAGGAGGAGCTGGTGTGCCAGCACTGCCGCGCTCGTATCCCGGCCATGGCTTCCGACTTGAGGGCTGTAGACGGGTACGTGGAGGAAGTGCGCCGGGTGCTGGTCGAGCTTGCTCCTTCCAATGGAGAGGGGAAGCCGCAGGTGGTGCGCCTGCGCCTGCGCGATCTGACCACCAACTACTCCCTGCGCACTCCCGAGGATGTGGAAGCACTTCTATCTGATTTACGAAAGGTCATCCTGGAGCACATCAGGGCCGGTGAGGAGGTAGAAATTGAGTGAGGGCCCCAACGGCCTGAGCGAGATTCAACGAAATCGCCTGCTCCAGGTGGTCACCGGGCTGCGCCGCCTGCTGGAGGCACATCTGCGCCGTCGCCTGGAGAGCGAGTATGGCATCCACGCGGATGGCGTTGTGGAACCGGAAAGAGCGCTGCCCAATCTGGGCCTGAAGGGCAAGGCTGTCCGTCGCGACGTGCTTGCCTTTCTCGCCCATCTCCAGGCTCTGGGCCATACTCCGGACACAGCAGTAAAAGCGCTGGTTCTGGAGATTGCTTTCACCTGGCTCAATCGCCTTGCCGCTTTGCGCCTGCTGGAAGAACGCGGTGTCTTTCGCGAGTCGATCCGCCGCGGGCTGGAATCTCAGGGCTTTCGCTTCTTCGCTGCTGAGAACGACGAAGCCTACCGTCTCTACCGGGCCAACCGTCGGGAAGAAGCCTACGTGCTCTACATCCGGCATCTGTGCGTCCAGATGAGCCACCGGGTTCAGGTCCTTTTTGACATGGGAGGCGTTGCGGGGAGCTTGATGCCTTCCCGGCAAGCCCTGCTGGACACCGTAGCGTCGCTGAACGACCCGGATCTGTCCGATATCTGGCAGCACGACGAGACGCTGGGTTGGGTGTATCAGTACTTCACACCCCGTGAGATGCGGGAGCAGGCCCGCAAGGAGAGCGCCGCACCCCGCAACCGGGAGGAGCTGGCTTTTCGGAACCAGTTCTACACCCCACGTTACGTGGTAGAGTTCCTGACCGACAACGCTCTGGGTGCCCAGTGGGTAGCCATGCGCGGCGGCAAGTCTGCCCTTTTGGAGCAGTGTTCCATGCTCGTCCCCCCTCGAGAAGGATGGCCTGCCCTGCCGCCGGTGAACGACCCTCGAGAATTTACTGTGCTGGATCCTGCCTGCGGTTCCGGACATTTCTTGCTCTACGCCTTCGACCTGCTTGCTACCATTTACTACGAAGCGTACGAAGACCCGGCGCTGGGGTCGAGGCTGCGTGCAGATTACCCGGATCGTGAGCTTTTCCATCGCGAGGTGCCCCGTCTCATCCTGGAACACAATCTGCACGGAGTAGATATTGATGTGCGAGCAGCGCAGATTGCAGCTATGGCGCTCTACTTGCGGGCACAGCGTGCGTGGGAGGAGATGGGCGTCCCGGCCTCGGAGCGGCCTTCGGTGGAGCGGGTGAACATCGCCATCGCTGAGCCACTGCCCGGAGAAATGAACCTGCTCAACGAGTTCGTACGCGGCCTGCGCTCCCGAGTCGAATCGGAGGAGCATCATGCCGTGCTGGGCAGCTTGATTCGGGCGGCATGGCACGAGATGCAGCAAGCAGGTGAGCTGGGTTCATTGCTGCGCGTGGAAGAGGCGATGGAGAGAGCACGTCAGGATGCTTTGAAGCATTGGAAAGTTCCGCTTGTGACCGTGCAAGTGCGTACTTTCGGCCCCCAGCAGGAGCCTACACAGCAAGTGCTGGATTTGAGTGAGGAAGCCGATGTGGATTTTTGGGAGAACCTGGACGATCTGGTGGAAGAGGCCCTGGCCGAGTACGCAGCGCAGCAGAGCAACGGGAGATACCCGTTGCGCCGTCTTTTCTCTCGCGACGCTGCACGGGGGTTTGCCTTCATCGCTGCCATGCGCCGCCGCTACCGCGTGGTGCTCATGAATCCACCCTTCGGAGATCCCACGCCTGGCTCCAAGCCGTACTTGCACGAACATTACCCACGCACCAAGAACGATTTGTACGCTGCGTTCATCGAGCGAGGCCTGGAGCTACTCCAGCCCGGTGGGCGCCTGGGCGCCATTACCAGCCGCACCGGGTTTTTCCTGAAGACCTTCCAGCGCTGGCGAGAGGAAATCCTGATGAAGGAAGGCCGCCTGGTGGCCCTGGCCGACCTGGGCTACGGCGTGCTGGATACGGCCATGGTGGAAACAGCAGCGTATGTAGTCGAGAAGCCACTGCACGGGGAGGGGAACGAGCCATTATGAAGCTAACAATGATGCATGTGAAGAACTTTCGATCTTTGTGTGACGTTGATATTCCATTTCAACCGGATCTCACCATCCTGATTGGTGAGAACGATGCTGGAAAAAGTTCCGTGCTGGATCTTCTAGAATTGGTATTGCAAGCCCCACATGTGACGCCAAGCAAAATTCCTACTCCAGAGGAATCGGACTATGCTTATGATTCCAAAGCTCGAGCAACAGCAGAGCAAATTACAGCCGAGTTCACTTTCAAAGTTTCTCTCGACGAGTCAACATCCTTACCAGAGGGAGTAATTGACCAAAGTGGAACCTATCGTTTGCGAGTAACATACCAGAGGGATCGCGCACCAAACTTTGAAGTATATCAACAGCGATTTGTTGTTGATGCGCTCAATATGTCTGACAGCGCGCTAAGCAGGAAGACCATACCTGAGATCGACGAGATATTGCAGGAGTTGGAACTATCCCCAGGTAATTATCCAAATAAGACAGAGAAAGTACAAGCGATAAAGGAGAGCCGGCAAGAGGCGGATAGGAAATGGGATTGGGCATCCGTGAAAGCGAGCGAGCTTTCATTCCTCCCCCGCATTGAGCGCTACCGTGCACTGGACTACCGAGAACCTGAGCGTTTCATGGAGAAAACGCTCAAATCTGTTTTCCAACGGGCACTACGTACTAAGCGAGGCGAAGAGAGATTTGTGGTTGAAGTTAAGCGATTGCAAGAGCGCACGGAGAAAGCTATCCAAGAAGAAGTCCACCGGCTGACAAAGTACATCCAAAGATTCCTACCGGGTGTGAAAGATGTTTCCTACAAGCCAGATATTCGGTTTGAAGAATCGTTCCGCGGCGGAGAACTTCAGGTTGACAGAGGAAGAGGTCTGCATTTGCTCTCTCGTGTTGGAGATGGTACGAAACGTCGTATGGTGATGGCAGCGATGGAATGGGAACGAGAAGCCTTGCGGGCAATTGGCTCGGACATGCCAATTATTAGAGCCTATGACGAACCAGACACCAATTTGCACTATAACGCCCAACGACAATTTTACAAGACCGTGCGCGGGATTCTCAGAGAGAACGACTCACAACAAGCCATTATTTGCACCCACTCTGTGTTTATGGTGGATGCAGCTCCTGTCTCAAGCATTGTGCATTTACTATTGGATGAGCACGGTTGTACACGCATAGAGCGCCTTGTGTCGAACCAACCAGATGATGAGGAGATTTCTAGATTTCTCCAAGATGTTGCTGCACAAATGGGTGTGACCAACTCTGTGCTGTTTTTCGACCGAAGCTACTTACTTGTTGAAGGTGAGACAGAATATTACGCACTGCCGATCATATATCGCAGGCTGTACGGCAGGTCTATGAGCGAAGACGGCATTGCAATCATCGACTTGAGCGGCCATGGAAACCGAACAGGGCTGATGCGCCTGTTAGGGAAACGCCGCGCCACGATGGTCGTATGTTTATTGGATTTGGATGCCATAGACGAGCACAAGAAAACTATGAGGAAAAACGGTTGGTCTGAAGAGCATGTGGATAACTCACTTTTCGGCATAGGCGATAAGGAGTTCGAAGACGCCTTCTCTGACAGTGTGTGGGCAAGCGCTCTTAATGTAGCCCCTGAATGGGAGCGAGTAGATGGTCAACCATGGAATGCCACACATATTGCCCCCTTACGTGAAGAGAAAAAGTTCTCCGACCAGCTCACAAAGCTAATATGGCTTGAATCTGTTGTACAACAGCACGAACGCAGAGTTTCAAAACCTCTCCTGGGCGAGCATTTAGCGCGCACTATCGATGTAGATGAGATTCCTGACGCTATCATCCAGGTTTTTGAACGTGCGCGTCAGATAGCAGGTGTTGGGAAATGAGTCTCTTCGTCCGGCTCCTGGAAATTCCGGTAACCGAGAAAGGCGAGTCTCTGCGCCAGGCTATTGAAGCCTATAATGAAAGACGGAAGCCGCCCGATGGCGTGAGCATCTACGAGCGTGACCCATCTGAATTCCGTGCCCTACCCACCACGCCCTTCGCCTACTGGGCCGATGAGGCCGTCTTCCACGCGTTTCAGACCCTGCCGCCCCTGGACCCCGGCTTTGACAAGGCTCCAAATCTGGCGAAGCGGCTTGCCGACGCCAAAGCCACTCTGGCCCAGCGACGCAAGGCGCTGCGTAACCTGAACGCCATGCTCCGCCGCGCCTGGTCCTTCCTTACTACCGAGGAACGGGAGCGCCTGAGCGACGCCCTGGCCCGTATCACCAGACTTCCTCGCCCTGCTACACCGGAAACATTGCCTGAGAACCTGCTCGACGGGACGGAAAGCCTGCCCAGAACACGTCTCGACGTCCTAGCTGCGACCTACGCTGATACCGTGGTTCCCACTTTACTGCGATATCAGATAGCCATGGCTAGGCAAGGACTGGTAACGGCCGACGACTTTCGCTTCGTGCGAGCTTGGTGGGAAGTAGAACCAGAGGCCATCGGCTACAGTCCCGAGGATACCCTGCGTGGCCGTGGCTGGATACATTTTGCAAAGGGCGGTGCGTTTTCTCCCTTCTATGCCGATGTGCACCTGGTGGTGGATTGGTGGAACAAAGGTGAGCGTATCCGCAACTCCTACGGGCCAGGAGGTCGCTTAGCATCGCGCCCACAAAACACTGAATGGTACTTCCGCCCCGGGCTGACGTGGCCGCGGAGGACAACCAGCGGGCCGAGTATGCGAGTACTTCCTCCGGGTTGTATTTTTGCGGACAAGGGACCAGTGCTCTTCGTCAACAAGCTCGATACACGAGAAGCCTTAGTAGCATTGATGAATTCCAGAGGTTTCGAAGTCCTTGTTCAAATGCAAGTCGCTGCGGCAGAAGCAGCAGCACGGTCATACGAGGTTGGACTTATCCAACGTACCCCCATCCCCCCTCTGGACGAGGCCACCCGCTCTCGGCTGGCCGCCTTGGGCAAGCGGGGCTTCCACCTGCAGCGCGAAGCAGACCGGGCCGATGAGGCCACCCATGTCTTCACCCTGCCCGCTCTGCTGCTTACCGCCGCCCGCCGAGGGCAACCCCCGCCACTGCCTCTGCCCCATGCTCTAGCTGAGCAGGCTCGCCGGGACGAGGCTGAACGTCGAGCTGCGCTGGTGTCGCTCCAGCGGGAAATCGACGACTTTGCCAACACTCTCTACGGCCTGAAAGTGCCATCCAACGCGGAAGAGAAGTATCCTGCCACTTTGCCCGACGATGCCGTCCTGGCATCGGATTTCCTCATGTGGGCCGTGGGCGTGACTTTTGGCCGCTGGGACATTCGCCTGGCACTGGAGGCTCGCCTGCCCGACCTGCCCGCGCCCTTCGCCCCACTGCCGCGCTATGCGCCCGCCGCGCTGCACACTGCTCGTGGTGAGCCCTTTCCGCCATTCGAGGATGATCCCAGCGACCTACCTGCCCAGGGCCTGCTGGCAGACGATCCCGGTCAGCCCTGGGACCTGACGGGCCGCGTGCGCCGGGTGTTGCGGCTGCTCTGGGGTGATCAGGCACCTGCTGCTGAAACCGAACTGCTCCACATGCTGGGAACCGATGACATGCGGGCCTGGCTGCACCGCCCCAACGGGTTCTGGCGGCACCATCGTACCCGCTACAGCAAGTCCCGCCGCAAGGCCCCCATCTACTGGCCCCTGCAATCCGAGCGCAGAGCTTACACCATCTGGCTCTATTACCCGCGCCTGGACAGGGATATGGTTTTCAAAGCGCTGGATGAACTGGCTCTGCCGCGACTGAACCGCCTCCGCTCTACGCTGGCAGATTTGCGCGCTCAGGCAGCCGGAAATCCCCCGGCAGATCTGCGCCGACGCCTAGCCGTCCAGGAGGCAGCGGTGGCCGAACTTCAAAATTTCTACGAGAAGCTCAAGGCCGTAGCCGACCTGAACATCGTCCCCAGCCTGGACGACGGTGTGCTTCTGAACGCCGCGCCTTATCACGAACTGCTCCCATGGCCGGATGCCGTGAGAGCGTGGCGCGAGTTGCAGGATGGGAAGTATCCATGGTCAGGAATCGCAAAGTTCGCTCGTAAGCG
>WFSD01000294.1 GCA_015486235.1 Anaerolineae bacterium | reverse complement strand
GATGGGCGCAGCGTGCTGCGCCCATCGTTGAATCCGAAAAAAGGAGTTGTGTTGGCGCTTGCAAGCACCGAATGAATTCGGCACTTGGAGGCGCCTCCGGCGCCGACCAGAGCGTTGTCTGCGCGGAGGACGTTCTTTCGACGTAGGCGCGTTCTGAGCGACACAGCGTCCTGTTCGGCGGGCGTCGGCCCGCCTCAAGGGCCGGATTCATCCGGTGGATGATAAAAACACAACCCCTTGACGGATGCCCTGGCAGTGCCAGCCTTACCGCCTCGGTTTGGAACGACGATGTAGCGGCGGAGGGCATTGCTTTTCCAGGAACTCATCCCCAAAATCAGCGGAAAGTCCGAAACAAGGCACCCCTTCAAGCAACGCCTGCCGTTCACCCCGCTGCGCCGGGAGCCAGCTCCTCATACAGTGGCTCGACCAGCACTCTGGCAGCAAGAGCGCGCCGCAACGAAACGGACGACCCCATCACCCAGTACTCCACGGGATCGCCAAGAGGCGCTTTCCGATTGACCTCCACCACGGCGCCCGGCACCAATCCCATGTCCAGCAAGCGGCGGAGCATCTTCCCTGTCTCACGCACATCTTTTACCTTGCCTTTCTGCCCCACATCCAGACTGCTCAGAGGGACCGCCCGAGGTGGAGCCTCGCCCACCACGATCCGATCTGCCAATGACAAAGCCAGCACATGCTGGCGGCTGTCGCTTTCCACGAGAAGTCTTTTCGGCGTCTTCTGCAAGATTTCCAAACGGCTTCCTGGTGTCAACCCCATTGCCACGATCTGATCCACCAATACCTGCGGTTCGTCTTCTATTTGAACCACTTCCGCAGGCTTGCCCACAGGCCAGGATCCAAGCGGTGTCCCGTTCACCTCTTCGACAGCTCCGGAGGCGTCGGGGATCGGTTCGCCATGCGGGTCCCGTTTTGGATTCCCCAGACGCCGGGCCAGTTCTTCCATCTCCGCTGCCGTGATCTCGTGCTCGCGCATGTCTGCATCTCGATGAACTTGATCCAGCGGTACGTCTTTTTCCTCCAGCAGGTACTGCTCCCAGAGGCGGTGAGCCCGCAAAAGCGCCAGAGCTCGCGTGCGCCCGTCAGGCGTCAACATGACACCCTTCTCCACAGACCCCCTTGCCAGCCCACGTGCCATCAGGTTCCCTATTGCTGAACGAAGCATGTAAACCGGTATCCCCGATACCCTGGATAAAGCGTCCAGGGAAGTCAAATCCCGATCGCCGTGCAGCGTGTACAGGTACCGCAAAGCGTCCTCCATTGCTATTTTCTGCACGTTTGCGTAACCAGCGCTTTTGGCCCATAGCCCTTCGCCAGGCCAGAAAATCCAAAGCAGCAGCCCTGCAGCGACCAAAACCGGCAAAACCAAAACAGTGGTAAGCATTTTCGCAACTCCCTTCTCGAATGAATTGCATCAACCAGACATCCCTCAGGTTGTGTCAGGGTTTTCCCCTTCGACGTCTTTCTCTAGGCGAATACACATCCCATGTGCCATGTCGCGCCCCAGCCATACCTCCTCCCCGTTGACACGAAGTTTTATCGGACCATCGAAGGGCTCCTTGCCTATGATTTCCACCCTCGCTTCCGGGTACAACCCTCGGCCTCCCAGGTAGCGCAGTCTATCCGGCTCCTGTACCAACACCCGTATCACTTTTCCGCAGTCCCCTACCGGAAGATCATCGAGTCTGGTGCACTCTGCATCCTGCGCCATCGAAAGGTCCTCCGAAGGGATTGGGTCACCGTGAGGATCGCGCGTGGGGTAGCCGAGAATTTCGTAGATGCGCGCTTCCAGACGAGGGCTGATGGCGTGCTCTAATGCCTCAGCCTCCTCGTGCACCTGATCCCAAGGCATCCCGAGGATGCGATACAGGAATTGCTCTAGCAGCCTGTGTCTTCTGATCACGCGGAGGGCGAGCTTTTCCCCCTCGTCCGTCAGCCTGGCTGGCTTCCGGGGAGACCTTTCCACAAGCCCGCGACTGTGGAGTCTGGCCAGCATCTCCGTCACCGATGCGGGTGACACCGCAAGCCTTTTTGCCAGCGCCGTGACCGTAGCAGCGTTTCCACTCCGACCAAGGAGATAAATTGCCTTGAGATAATCTTCCTGCGGCACATCCATTTCGCTTCTCCTAATAATGAGTTTAGGATACCCTAATTATAAACTGCTCAGGCGTTGATAGCAAATTGGGATGTGGCTTAGGGAGAGGGGCGAGGTTCGTCCTTGCCCTCTGTAAGCCCGCACAGGTCGGACTTAGACAAGGAAGCTGCCTGGGAACGGTTTTTTCTCCACATGCGCACACAACCCGTTCTGTCGTGTGCTGCTATGCAATGTGTGGGTGAGCGGACTGTTTGCAGTTCAACAAATTGTCCTGACAATGCCGGATTTCCTGCTGGAGACACCTGCGCTGCGTGAGCCGCTATTTTGCCGCTCATGGCATCGTGCTGCACCCGCCGTTGAACCGGACAACGGCGTCGTGCCGGCATTCGCAGTACCGAATGAATTCGGCACTTGAGGCACCTCCGGCGCCAACCAGAGCGTAGCCTGTGCGGAGAACGCCCTTTCGACGTAGGGGCGCTCTGAGCGGCACAACGTCCAGTTCGGCGGGCGTCAGCCCGCCTCAAGAACCGGATTCATCCGGTGTAGGTTTGACGCAGCGTGCTGCGCGTCGGTGGACCCGAGCGTTGTGTTGGTGTTCGCAAGCACCGAATGAATGAATTAGTAGCGCTCAAAAGCAGTGGGATGAGTCTGTCTGGGCAAGGAGGCTGGGATTGCCTTTTGACCTC
>WFSD01000293.1 GCA_015486235.1 Anaerolineae bacterium | reverse complement strand
TCGACACTCTGAGTGCCCACACGGGCCCCGTGATGCTGGCGTACCGGGCCCGGCGGGAGATTGACGATTTCGTCGATTATGTCTGCGAAAGCCGCAGGCAGGAATACGATTTCGTTGGTCCAGGCGGTGTGAGGCATGCGCTGTGGCCTGTGTGCAGGGGGGAATCTGTAGCAAAGCTACAGGAGCTTTTCTCCCATGTTGACGCTCTCTACATCACCGACGGCCATCATCGGAGCGCGGCTGCAGCGCGGGTAGCGCAAGAAAGACGCTCCAGAAATCCGCACCACACCGGCGACGAGCCGTACAATTTCTTCCTGGCTGTCATTTTCCCCCACGATCAGCTCCAGATTCTCGGTTACCATAGGGTCGTGAAGGATTTGAACGGCCTCACGCCGGAGGAGTTCATGGCAAAAGTGGCGGAGAAGTTCGACGTGAAGCCCACCGACTCTCCAGAGCCAGAAGCGCCCCATCGGTTCGGGATGTACCTGGACGGCAAATGGTACCGCCTGAGGGCCAAGCCCGGCACATTCCCGAATGGAGACCCGGTCAAGAGCCTGGACGTGGCGATCCTGCAGGACAATCTCCTCGCACCAATCCTCGGGATCGCCGACCCGCGCACCGACAAGCGGATAGATTTCGTCGGCGGCATCAGGGGGATCGGAGAACTGGAGAGACGCTGCCGCGAGGGCATGCGACTGGCGTTTGCGCTTTATCCCACCACCATCGACCATCTGATGGCAATTGCCGACGCGGGCGCCGTCATGCCGCCCAAGTCCACCTGGTTCGAGCCGAAGCTCCTTTCCGGCCTGGTAATCCACACGCTGAGGGAGAAAAATTAACGCAAAGACGAAAGAGGGCGCAAAGCTGCAAGAAATCTCTTGAGGACTATACATTCCCCATTGCATCTTCGCGTTTGGGGAACAGGCACTTCGAAAATTCTTACGTTAAACGGAGGTGACGAATGCTGATACTGATTTCCGATGCGCTGGACGAGTCGCTCCCGAAAAAGCTGGCACGTTTCGGGGAGGTGACGGACGACAAGAGCCGTCTTACGGAAGCAGACGTGGTGATCGTCCGGAGCAAGACCAAATGCACGAAGGAGTGGATCGATCGGGCCGGAAACCTGAAGCTGATCATCCGAGGCGGCGTAGGACTGGACAACGTGGATTTGGAACATGCAAGGGAAAAGGGTATCATTGTGCGGAACACGCCAAAAGCGTCCGGGATTGCCGTGGCAGAGCTTGCTTTCGGGCTGATGCTCACCACAGCAAGCCTCATCATCCCCGCTCACGAAGGGATGAAAGAGGGGAACTGGCTCAAGAAGCAGCTCAAGCGCTCCGAGCTTTACGGGAAGACCCTCTGCTTGGTGGGGATGGGGAACATCGCCACGGAAATGGCGAAGCGAGCGGGAGCTTTTGGGATGAACGTGGTGGCCTACCGACGCTCCGGCAGGCCCAGCGAATACGCCGACGTGAGGCCAACGCTGGAAGAAGCGGTCAAAGACGCCGACTACGTTTCCCTCCACCTGCCCCTGACCGACGAAACGAGGGGGATGATCGATGCGTCGGTCATCGAGGAAATGAAGGATGGCGCTACACTCATCAATACCGGCCGCGCTGGGACTGTCGACGCCGATGCGGTCAAAGCAGCGCTGGAAAACGGGAAACTTCGAGCCTATGCCACCGATGTCTGGCCGAAAGATCCTCCGCCGGAGGATTATCCGTTGCTCCATGCGCCCAGTGTCATCATGACGCCACACATCGGTGCGAACACGAAGGAGAATCAACTGAGGATTGGCGACGAGATCGTCAGCATAATCAATGAATATGTAAATGGAGGTGTTCTATGAGCAGGAAGATCAACTTCGGAGCAGGACCTGCCACACTCCCGCTGCCAGTGCTGGAGCAGATCCAGGAAGATTTCGTTGACTACAAAGGCATGGGGCTTTCCATCGTGGAGATGAGCCATCGCAGTAAGACGTACGATGAAATCCACCACGAGGCGATGGCGCTGGTCTCGGAGCTACTGGGCCTGCCCGACAACTACAAAGTGCTTTTTCTCCAGGGCGGAGCGACCCTTCAATTCGCTACGATCCCGATGAACCTGCTCCAGGGGAAGAAGAGCTGTGATTTCACCATCACCGGGCGCTGGGCCAGCAAGGCCTATGACGATGCAGTCAAACTCGGCAAGGTCAACGTCCTGTACGATGGCAAAGAGAATGGCTACACGGAGCTCCCAGACCCCAGAACGCTCAAGGTGAGCCCCGGCACCGAGTACCTGCATATCACATCCAACGAGACTATTGGTGGAATCCAGTGGCACGGCTGGCCCGACACTGGCGATGTGCCCATCGTGGCAGATATGTCCAGCGACATCATGAGCCGGAGGTTCCCGGTGGAAAAATTTGGGCTGATTTACGCTGGCGCCCAGAAAAACCTGGGGCCTGCGGGTGCGACATTGGTCATCATCCGGGACGACTTGCTGGAGAAGTGCGACGAGAGCCTGCCAGCATACCTCAACTTCAAGATCCAGGCGAACAAAGATTCCCTGTACAACACCCCGGCCGTTTTTGCCGTATATGCCATCAAGCTCGTGCTGGAGTGGATGAAGGACGAAGGGGGTGTGGAGGAGTTCGAGCAGCGTGCCGAGCGGCGCTCTGGCGCGCTCTACGGCGTCATCGATGCGTACCCGGAGTTCTACCGAAGCCCGGTGGCGAAGAAAGACCGCTCCAAGATGAACGTGGTCTTCCGGCTGCCTACCGAAGATCTGGAGAAGAAATTCCTGGCAGAGGCGGAAGCCAAAGGGATGATTGGCCTGAAAGGGCACAGGAGCGTCGGTGGGTGCAGGGCATCCCTCTACAATTCCATGCCGGTGGAGGGGGCACTGAATCTGGCGGAGTTTATGAAAGAATTCGTCGAGAAGAATGGGTGACTGAGGGAGAAGCATGTTGCATTTCGTGCGCCGGATTCGCTGGCGCATGAAATGCAACTCTCGGCCGGTTCCCCCGGGAGCAGGCATCATTCCGGCGGAGCTGCTCCATCAGTCACTGTCCAACAGGGAGTGGTCCGTGATGACTCACAACAAAGAAGATGCGCTACGGGATGCCGTAGTTGATTTGACAGACCATCTGGGCATCCCGTCCGACAAGATCACGCTGAAATCAATCGAAGAAGTGACCTGGCCGGATACGAGCCTGGGATGCCCCGAGGAAGGAATGATGTACGCTCAGGTTCTCACACCCGGATTCCGCATTGAGATTGAGGCGTTGGGCAAACGCTATGTCTACCATTCCGGAGGTGGCAGGACAATCCTGTGTCGAAAACCGCGTTGAGGTCAAGCGCCGGGCATGATGTCTGGCGGGGCCCGGCCATTTGAGGGGGAATGGAGTAATTTTTGGGGGCCATAGGGGCCCCAAAAAATTTACCTGCCCTTCGGAAGGCTTTCGGGGCTTCGATTTGCTTCGAAAGCCCTCTGATTGGTGGGAGCCGTCAACTGACCGCGGAACTCGTATCGCGGGTATCTCCTCTGCAAAAGCGCTTACGGCTGGCGTCTAATGGCTTACCGTCCAGCGCTTCACCCGTAATCTTTGGGCTGTTTCAAGGGGAAGCATCGCTTCCATGCGACGGTGTAGTTTCCACAGCGTTTCGTGCAGGTCCTCCGGGGATTTGAACGAAGCAACCGTATGAAGGAAAAAAGCCAGAGAGGGACTCAGCGCCCGCAAACGGTGCAGCTCCGGCCCGAGGGGACTCATGGCAGATGGCCCCGCTGCATAGCTGCCGTGAAACGCGAAATACGCCTGGTTCAGCTTCCGGATGGCATAGCCGTGCGCCACGAATATCTTGCGGCGCTTCTCCATATACGCTTCAGCTTCGTCGATCTTTCCCTCTTTCAACAACTTCACTGTGTGAAGGTAGGTTTTTTGCATCTCAGCGGCGAAATCAAAACTCGGCTTGGGTGGTGGTGGCACCCAAGGAGGCAATGGATGCGGTACAAGCTCCGGGTAGTACCTGCGGAGAGTCTTCATCCCGATCTCATTTCCGACGATATCCGCTACAGTCTCGTTTATCGTGTGCATCTCCTGGCTGGAAGAATAATGCCACCCTAGTGGATGGAACGCCAGGTAGGTATGCGTCCACTCGTGGGCGATAGTGCTCAGGATCCAGGGGAGATCTGCCTGGTCGGTTATCATCGTCGGATAAGTGGAAAATCCGCCAAGCGCATCCACCAGGGCGCTTTCGTCCAACTCTCGGAATATGCGATCCTCGATCTTCTCCTGCTCGGCTACTGGTATGTCCGGATTTAGCGTGATTCCGTCTATCATCGCTATCCGGTTGCGCGGCGAGATGATCAGGTACTTGGGCGTGGTGGTGAAGTGGAAAGAAATAGGTGGCAGAGCTTTTCCGAAAAGTCCAAGCCGCTCGGCTTTCATGACAGATGCCACCTGCCGTTGCAATATCCGCTCGACTGTGGGCCTGCGGGACCTTTGCACCTGCCGGAGTGCGTCCAACTCAGCCTGGAGGGATTTGGCTTTTTGCAGATCTTCCGGCGTCCTGCAGGCGTACAGACGAACGATGGTGCTCTCTATCTGGCCGGCCCGGACTGCATCAGACATGTATTTGGTCACCAAATCGTGGGCCTGACGCTTGTTCAGGCTGGCATCCGGGCGTGTGAACATAGCTTCGCTCTTCTCGACGATGGTATCAATTTCCCAGCGCATCAGGCTGAAGCGCTCCCCAGCTATTATGCCATCCAGCAGAAGTGGCCTCTGTTGCCTGGCTGTGACGATGGTGTCCCCGGGGATGCCAATGGCGATGAGCACCAATAGCAGCGCCAGCAGCATCCACTGCTTTAACCTCTTCTTCGTCTCACTCACCTTTCTTCCCGTCACTCAGCCACCCTGATCTGTGGTCTTCTAAGGTGTAGGCACTGACATAGCTCGCCCGGTCGGGTGCGTCTTTGGACGCATGAGAATCACGCTGACAATGATTAACGCCCCTCCTACCATCTGCAGGGGCTTCAGGGATTCGGAGAAGAAAAGCGTGGCCCAGATTGTGGCCAGAACTGGCTCCAAGGTAGCTATGATGCTGGCTTTGCTCACTTCTATCCACTTTACCCCCGCTGCGTAGGCTACGCCCCCGCCGAGCGACGGCACTATACCCAGAAATATCGCCCAGGGGAGGGCGGCTCTGATCTCCGCTGGCCTGAACCAAACATGCGCAGGCTGTGCAACCATCATGGCTATGACGCCTATGAGAAATCCATAGAGCTGGACTGTCCAGGGAGAGTATTTGTAGCGGTTCACAGCGACGCGGTTTGCCACGCTCCAAAGAGCGTAATTCAGGCCAGCGCCGAGCCCCCAGATCACCCCCACCAGGTTTAGATCCTCGTTCCACGGAGCATACACACCTGAGACAAGCGCTGCGCCGGTGAATGAAAGGAGCACGGCAATGAGGATCGTGGCATTCATCTCTTCATGCAGGAAGACCCATGAGATAATCGCCACCCATGCGGGTGCGGTGTAGAGGAGCACAGCCCCTACCGATATTCCTACCTCCTGAATTGCTTTCAGGTAAACGATGAAAAACACACCTACCCCGACAACCCCGAAGAGCAGAAAGAAGAGAATGTGCCTGCGTTCTATCCTCATCCATTCTCTGTGGCAGCAAAGGGCAATAAGGAGGATGATCGTTCCAGCGATGAACGCCCTCAAGATGACTATCGACAACAGAGGCAGGGAGTACCACGAAAATAAAATCGTGTACGTGGGCCCCAGGAAAGACCACATCGCTGCAGCAGAGATCACGAGCAGGTAGCCAATGAGTTTTTTGTCTAATGCCATGTCTGGAGATCTCCACAGCCAGAACGGGTCAGATTCAGGCGCCGAAAGAATTGGTGTCGCTCAAAAGCAGTGGGGGATGAGCTTACTTTGCAAGGAAGCGAAGAAGACCTTTTTGCCCTCACCCATCACCCCAGCCGCCTGCAGTGGCCTGCGAGTTGCTTTGTGGGTCGAGCCAGACGGCTCGACCGTCGTGTCCTGCCATGTGATGCGTGGGCGAGCGGACTCAGCCCTTTCTCCGTTCGGAAAGTTCGGACGCTCACAAGCGGCTGCTGTCGGCCCCTTCCTCACCCATGC
>WFSD01000292.1 GCA_015486235.1 Anaerolineae bacterium | reverse complement strand
AGTTAATAATGTGGGGCCTGTTCGCCCGGTGCTGGCGTGACGCCCGCCGTAACGGAACAGCAGCAGTGTGGAAGCTGGTGGCAGGGGTTCTGTTCGGCTTGCTGCTGGAAGCCGCCACGTTACGCCAGTTGCATGCCTATCGCTACGGCCATTTCGCAATTATGTTCGGCGACGTCCCCCTTGCTATTGGGATGGGGTGGGGGGTGGTAATTTGCAGCGTTTCCGAAATCGCCGAGACCAGCGGCCTGCCGGTATTGGCGCGCCCAGTCCTCTCTGGCCTGCTGGCCCTGAACATAGATCTGTCGATGGACGCCATCGCCATCCGGCTTGGCATGTGGGATTGGGGCAAGCCTCTGAACAGCGGCTTCTTCGGGGTACCCTTTGGCAATTTCTGGGCATGGTTCTGGGTGGTTTTCTCGTTTTCGTCCGCGGTAATCCTCCTGGAGAGATCGAGATTGCCGGGCCGGAGGTGGCTTGCGCCGTTGGGAGGAATAATCCTAGGGGTTCTGGGTGTCCTCGCCACCAATTATTTTATCGTTTACGTAGTGCCGAAGCAGTTGTACAAAGCAACGGTCTTTGGGGTCATCGGGGCGGCGCTGCTGTTGGTGCTCATCTCGCGGCCCAGGCTCGATCTGGAACGTGCGAGCCCGTCGGCGTTCTGGACGCCATTTTCGTTTCATGTCTACTTCCTTGCTGCCGGACTGATCTCCGGCGCGGTCTTCCGCCCACCGTGGATATTGGCAGTTAGCGGGTCGATGTTCGGGTTGTCGTTGGCGCTGCACGCGCCACGGATACTTCGGTTCTGGAGGAATGCCTATGGGCAGAAGAAACGTGGTGGTTTACGATGGGGTATTCGAGAAGTTCCCTGGTTTCAAGCGGGGACTGGTAGTGGTGAAATCCATAGAGAACGACAGGGAGAACGCGAAAGTTCTGTCTCTCATGAAAGACGCTATGGCCGAAAGGGCCGGCGGCGATTTCCTGAAACATGAGTTCGTCGTTGCATGGGACGAGGCTCACCGGCGCTTCGGGTCGAATCCAAACAAGTACCCGCCGTCGGTGAAAGCTCTGCTGAAGCGCGTTCAAAAAGGGAAACAGGTGCCCTTCATAAACTGCGTCGTGGCTGCTTTCAATTACATCTCGTTGAAGTACCTGATCCCTTGCGGCGGGGACGACGTGGAGAGGGTGGAAGGCAACCTGTGCCTCGGATTCGCCACAGGTGAGGAGAAATTCGTGCCCCTTGGTGGCGGGAAAGAGGAGCATCCCGTCCCTGGCGAGGTGATTTACTACGACGATGCCACTCTGAACGTGATGTGCCGCCGCTGGAACTGGCGCAACGGGGATTTCACGAAGATCACCGCGGATACCAGGCAGATCGTCATAAATGTGGATGGCATCGGTGGCATTCCTGAGGACGTGGTGCTGCAGGCGCGCGACGACCTGGCCGAGACCCTCCGGCTGGAATGCAGCGCTGTTCTGACAACAGATTTTCTGGATATCGGCCGCCATCGGGTGGAGATAGCAGTGTGAAGGAGAAACTGGCGTCTCTAGAGAAGATTTTGCGTTCTATGGGCCGGGTAGCGGTGGCCTATTCCGGTGGAGTGGACAGTACCCTGCTCCTCAGAGCAGCTTTGGATGCACTGGGCTCCGAAAATGTGCTCGCGGTGATGGCCGTTGCTCCGATCTGGCCAGCCGAGGAACAAGAGCGGGCGAGGCGCATGGCGGAGGAGATGGATGCCAGGCTCCGGACGGTCCGCGCCCCTGATATCTCGCAGCCTGCTTTCGCCAGGCATTTGCCGGACCGTTGCTATTTCTGCAAGCGGGACATTTTCGCCCAGGTGTTTCGTGTGGCGGAGGAAGAGGGATTTCCATGGGTCGCCGACGGCACCAACCGCGACGACCTGGGGAAGGACAGACCAGGCTTGCGGGCATTGCGAGAGCTTGGCGTTCGGAGTCCGCTGGCTGAGGCGGGATTGACCAGGGCCGACGTACGGGCTCTGGCCCGCGCTCTCGGCGTGCCGATCTGGAACGCTCCGGCGCGAGCGTGCCTGGCAACCCGTATCCCCTTCGGCACTCCCGTCACGGAGGAACGACTGCGGCTGGCAGAAGCTGCGGAGCGGGTCGTCGCCTCTCTTGGCTTCGGCGACTACCGATGCAGGCTCCACGGCGACTTGCTAAGGCTGGAACTGCCACTGGAGGATTTACCAAAAGCGTTGTCCATGCGGGAGCGACTGTCAGCGGAAATGCACCGCCTTGGATTCCGGTACGTGACGCTGGATTTGGATGGCCTGAGGCGGGGGAGTATGAGCAAATAGTCGGTATCCCGATGCGAGGGGACATGGCAGCTGTCTGTCCCCGGGACAGTCCGGCAACGCCTGGAACATGCACGCTGAGAACAGGGGTGACATTGCCTACGTCTGGCTGGGCGTCATGGCAGGAAGAAGAAAGCCAGCCCGATGATCAGGAAAACTCCCAGGAGCTGTACGCCTTCCATCCAGTTGCTCTCGCCATCCTGGGCGATGAAAGTGGCGATGAGGATAGTTGCGCCAAGAGCAGCGAGTTCGAACGGATGGAATATCAGGGTCAGAGGTTCCGGCCCGATGAACAAGCTGATGAAAATGAGCAGCGGCGCAACGAATAGAGCAATTTGCGTGGACGAACCCAGAGCTATTCCCACGCTCAAGTCCATCTTGTCTTTCACCGCCATGGTGACTGCTACGAAATGCTCGGCGGCGTTGCCAACTATGGGCACCACGATAATGCCGATGAAGAACTCCGACAGCCCAAGGGCTTTCATCGTCGGCTCGATCTCTCCTACCATGATTTCGCTCAGCCAGACGATAAAGACGGTCGCCAGAAACAGCACGACTAACGCAGTGCCGACGCTCCACCGCGGGATGCCGGCCTTCGCTTCACGGTAGGCCTCCCAATGCTTGCCGTTCTTCATGCCAAAAATCAGGTTTAGGGCGTAAATCGCCATCATTACCACGGCCACGCTTATGCTGAGTTCCTCGACCACGATGCTGTTACGGGGCATAGAGTGATAGAAGAGCGCTGGTATCGTCAGGGCGATGACAGCCAGCACCATCTGGGTTGCAGATAGGCCAGCAGTGGTCCGATCGAACCGTTGTATGCCGTTGTGAATTCCGCCAACCAACACCGCGCCACCCAGCACTAGCAACAAATTGCTGATGATAGAACCGGTGATCGACGCTTTGACCAGTTCTAGCAGACCTGCCTGTATCGCCACGATAGTGATGATAAGTTCAGCCGCGTTGCCCAAAGTGGCGTTGAGGAGACTCCCAACTTGTGGGCCGGTGTACTCCGCCAGCGATTCCGTCGCATCTCCCATGGCTTTCGCCAACGGCATGATGGCAAGAATCGAGAGCGAAAATACTACGAGACCGCTCCAGCGCACATAACGCCCTACCAGGGTCACGGGCACAAATGCCAGAAGCAGGTAAAAGGGCTGCTCCGAAAACGAAATCCATAGATTACGCGGATACTTCAAGCTGAATTTCCTCCTGGGTCAACGGAACGCAATGGACTTCTTGTGGCTCGCTGCGGCGGGCCCCATCGGTCCGGTGTCGAGCAGCTCAAATCGTACACTACAAAAACCAGAAAAGCAAGCGCATCTTCCTGAGTAAATCCACAGCGCGTGGCGCTGCTCAAACCGAAGGAAACAATCTGTCCGTCGGTAGTCGGTAGGGGCGCAGCGTGCTGCGCCCGCCGTTGGGCCTGACAACGGTGTTGTGTCGGATTTGCAGTACCGAATGAATTGGTAGCGCTCAGAACTGGTGGGATGGCGCTGTTTTTGGCCCTCACCCATCCCAACCCCTCCCTCTCCCGCTTCCGCAGGCGAGGGAGGGGCTGCCGGATGCCTGCGCAAGCAAGCTTCGCTTTCTCACCGGCAGGAAGGGCTTCGAGAGTGTCGCGCCGGGCGGACT
>WFSD01000291.1 GCA_015486235.1 Anaerolineae bacterium | reverse complement strand
TGGACATGTCCGTGCACCAGGTATCGGGGCTTGAACGTGCGGATGAACCAACTGAAGACCATGAAGCCAGTGTGGCAGAGGTCGGACCGATCGTGAACGTCTCTGGGAGGAGCATGGGTAACCAGGATATCCAGGTAGCGTCCCCACCGGAGCCGGTTTCTGACGAGCTGAGGCACCAACGCCGCGACTTTGAACCTCATCTCCCCTTCAGTGTACTGGGCGCTCCTCCCGGGCTTGTAGCGCATAGATCCCTCCAGGCCCGCCAGCAGCAGATCACCGTACCGCACGACTCGATTGTCCAGGTCCACCGCCCCCCTGGGGGCAGGCCTCTCACGCACACCGGGGACTGGTTCCGGATCGTGGTTGCCTCGGACGAAGAAAAGCGGGACCCCCAGGACGGTAAGGATGTACTCCAGGTAGTAATACGGCAGGTCACCACTGCTGATAACCATCCCCACGTCGCCGAACCGATCCTTCAGCGAATGGCTGTAGATCAGAGGGTCGACTACGTCGCTGACAAGCAGTATTTTCACGGTTTCATCCTACCCAGGCCTTTGAAGCAAACCGGAGACCCATACCGCCTCTGGAGCCTTTTCGACATCCCCGGAGCATAGCGCGCCCCATCGCTAGTGGGGTCGGTGGATGCTGAAGATACCTCAGGGAGAATCCCCCTACCGGCAATGTGCGACGACACATCGGCATGGTTCCAGTCGTACTCGAACATACCGGAAAGGTAAGCATACCCACCGTCGGATCGCGCCACGAGCCATATCTCGCGATTCGCTTTGTTAGAGGTCTCGCTGCCGTTCAGGCTACCAAAAGATATCCAACCCCTGCCGTCTATGCGAGCCAGCACCATTTTGTTGTGGATTCCCTGACGCGTGGGATTCCCCAGACGCGCTTCCAGGTCGAGGCCTTCTTTTGCGGCGACGTCATTTGTCCATCGGGCAGTCTCGGAATTGCTGTTCGGGTCACTGGGCCGGTCGAAGAAAGAATCGAGAAGCAACCTGACTTTTGCACCCCGTCGCGCTGCACCAAGGTATGCCTGCAGGCGGGGATTTGGACTATCCTCGCCCCAGTACGGAGGCTCTTCCAGCTCCTCGATCATTACCTCATCCCCGGCTCCGGCCCTGCTCATCAGGCCGACTATCCCTTCGGGACGCAGCGTCGCCTCCGGGGATGTCAGAAGGGCCCAATGTGATGCAACAGTCGTCAGTGTAGATGTGAACTGTACCTTGTACAGGCTCCAGTCAGGAGGCGGAGTCGGCGCGTACCCCGCCGATGGAGCGCCATACTTCTCATCTACGGCATTCCACCGGAAGATGTCCTGACGATGTGGATTGAAATCGGCGTGCCATATCTCCTCGGCGCGTTCTGCCATCACTGGCGAATCGGTGAAAGCCCAAATCCCTCTCCTTCCGGCAGTACCGTTGGAAAGATCGTCCTCCGGGAAGCTATTAAGGCTCAGATTCTCGGTGCCAACCCCCAGAAGGATGTCGTCGACCAACATCATCTTGCTGTGGAGGAAGCGATAGCGAGCGTGTGCGTCATCCCGATCGCTGACCATGAAGAACACCCGCCCGCCGCAGTTCTCGATCTGCTGAACACACCATTTTTCGTAATCCCCAATGCCTCCGTATGGAGAACCCTCCAGCAGCAGGGTGACGGAGACGCCGGAGGACGCTTTCGCAGCCAGAGACAGCGCCAGTGCCGCGCTATCCAATGTGTACCCCTCATAACAAATGCACTGGTGGGCTTCCGAGATCACCGCTGTGAGCATAGGCATGGCATTGTCCGGCGTGATCGCCAGGGTCAGCGCCGATGTAACACTGCTACGAGCCGGCATCCAAAAACGAACCCTATCCCATCCTGGGTAGATTGGCCTGCGGCCGCGGGTAGGATCGCTGGGGTCTTGGACCCAATCGGATGCAGAATCCGTGTCCGGAGCCGGGAGAGACTCGTTCAGGAGGAACTTCCGAGCAAGAATCTGATTGCCCTTGGCGAACGTCCCCCCGCCACTGTAAGGCTGCAGGGCGGGGCCACCCCATCCTATGTCGAGATGACCCCTGCCGTAGGCCAGGGCATCGACAATGTGACCGCCTTCGTCGCTCACGATCAACTCATCGCCGCTGTTACCGAAGCGCGGAATCCTGCTCGATTCCAGATCCGGAACGGAAGGCATGGTGTCTCCGCCATACTCGTAATCTGGCGGAAAGCCGAAACTGGTGGAAAAAGCAGCCGCCTCACGTGCAATCCATACCCTGCGATGGGGTGGGATGCAGACTCCGTCTAAAGCGATGGAACCTTCTCCGTCGCCAGCGCTCCATCCTTCCAGAGAAACGGTGATCCGGCCCATGTTCCAGAGGGAGAACGCCTCATCGACATCGCCGGAGGCATAGCCGTCGTAGAAAATGTCGCCGATCAGCACCCGTGACGATTCAATTCCTCCGATAGGGGTCAGGGGCATATAGGAGCGAAATGGGCTCGCGGTCTCACCCCCCTGCACGGCCCAAGGGAGGAATAGGAACGCCGCTAGAAAAATCGAGAAGGCTCCGAAAAGCTGCCTCATATCTCAGCCGAGGGGCACCGGGAGGAACTCCTCTCTCTCCTCATCGTAAAATTCCAGACCGCCTTCTGAATTATAGACCATGCCGAGGAGGGTCATACGGCCCGTCTTGGTGGCAGCATACACAAGAGGGTGAGAGCGGACCCGTTCCAGTTGGACGACGACATTGGCGCGCACGACAGATTTCCGGCGATAGCCTATCTTGGAGAAAGATCTATCGGCCAGGAGTTTCCCGGATTCCAGGTACGTGAGCCAATGCCGTAGAAAAGGCTCTCGCTCCTCCGATGGCGGCCTGCCAAGGGATGCTTTCATGCCATCGCAGTCGTCGTGTCCCATGATGATCAGGTAAGGAACCTGCAGGCGGTAAATTGCAAATTCGATAGCCGCCCATATCTCCGATTCTTTTTCA
>WFSD01000290.1 GCA_015486235.1 Anaerolineae bacterium | reverse complement strand
GCCGCGGCCACGAGATCGTCCACCACCACACCTACGTCCTTGCCAGTGATGGGGATATGATGGAAGGGATTTCCCACGAGGCGGCATCCCTGGCAGGGCACCTGAGGCTCGGCAGGCTGATAGTTCTGTACGACAGCAATCTCGTCAGCATTGAGGGTTCCACTTCTCTGGCGTTCACGGAGGACGTGGCGGCGAGGTTCCGCGCTTATGGCTGGCATGTCCTAAACGTGGGCGACGGGAACGATCTGGAGGCTATCGAGGGGGCGATCGCCAAGGCCAGAGAGAGGGAGGATGCGCCATCCCTCATCCTCATCCGATCTCACATCGGCTACGGAAGCCCAAAACAGGACTCGGCTTCGGCCCACGGAGCGCCACTTGGGTTGGGTGCGGCACGCGCCACGAAAGAACGATTAGGCTGGCCCCTGGAACCAGAGTTTTACGTGCCGGACGAGGCACTGGTCCACATGCGCCGGGCGCTGGCCCGCGGTGCGGCATGGGAGCAGGAATGGAGGGGAAATCTGGCCGCGTGGAAATCAGAATGCCCCAACAAGGCTACCGGGTGGGAACCCGCAATGTCCAACTCGCTGCCGGAAAAATGGGATGCGGACCTGCCCCTGTTCACGCCGGACGATCCACCCCTGGCGACGAGGAAGGCATCCGGCGAAGCGATCAACGCTCTGGCGAAGCGGATTCCATTCCTGGTGGGCGGCTCCGCCGATCTGGCCCCTTCCACCAAGACATACATAGCCGGGATGGGAGATTTCGAACCGGGATCTTACGGTGGCCGGAATTTCCATTTCGGCGTCCGAGAGCATGCGATGGGTGCTGCACTCAACGGCATCGCGGAGCATGGGGGGCTCCGAGTTTTCGGCGGCACTTTCCTGGTTTTCAGCGATTACATGCGCCCTGCGATCCGGCTTGCCGCCATGATGCGCCTGCCAGTGATCTATGTCTTCACCCACGACAGCATCGGCATTGGAGAGGACGGCCCAACCCACCAGCCGGTGGAACAGATACCGTCGCTGCGGGCAATCCCTGGCCTGGTCGTCATGCGTCCTGCGGACGCCCGCGAGACAGTAGAAGCGTGGCGGTGGGCCATGGAATGGGAAAATGGTCCAGTGGCGCTGGTGCTTACTCGGCAGTCGCTCCCGATCCTGAGCGCCGACGAGAAAATTATAGAACAAGGGATACGGCGTGGGGCGTACGTGCTCGCCGATCCTTCCGGCAGTCCTGATGTGATATTGATAGCAACCGGCTCCGAGGTAAGCCTGGCGCTACGGGCAAAGGATGCTCTGGCGAAAGAGAAAATCGCCACGCGCGTGGTATCTATGCCGAGCTGGGAACTTTTCGCCGCACAGCCGAAGGAATATCAAGAGAGAATCCTGCCCGGCAGAGTTCGAGCGCGGGTCGCCATTGAGGCCGCGGCTCCGATTGGTTGGGAGCGCTGGGTGGGCGACGCAGGCCGTGTAATCGGACTGGACCGGTTCGGCGCTTCTGCGCCAGGCAAAATCGCCATGGAACGCCTGGGCTTCAATGTGGAGAATGTGTTGAAGACGGTACACTCCGTCCTTAGCAATGTCAGCCTCTAGCCCGTCGAAACGAAGTTACATTCCCGACTGTTGAGGTGGAGCGGCTCTTGGCCCTCACCTATCCCAACCCCTCCCTCTCCCACGCCGGTGGGAGAGGGAGGGGCCAGCAGCGGCCGCTTGTGAGCGCTTGCGCTTCCCGGAACGGAGAAAGGGCCGTGTAGACCTGTAGGTCGAGCTGTCTAGCTCGACCAGGCGAGCCGTCCGGCTCGCCTTACAATACCCAGGGCGGCTGGCGCGTTCGACGATAGAAGCAGCTCAAGGGCACCATCCCGACACGATTCGCCGATTGTCCACGGCGTAGCCTTGCCCGTGGCGCCCCTCTTTCACTGTAAACTTTTTTCAGGACGGTGCAGGGGCCATCGGGCGGTTTCCGTTCCCTTGCCGGCAGGAACGATTCTGCGGGCGTCGCGCCAGGGTGGGCTAGCAGCCCGGCCTACAAAAAAACGAGTCCGGCGTTTTGGGTGCCGCCCACCGCATTGCGGGTATTGTCAGAGCAATTCGTTAACCTGCAAACAGCCCGCTCTACGGAACACCAAGCCACCGCACTGCCAGTGCGCTCAGCATAGCAGCCCCTATCGGG
>WFSD01000289.1 GCA_015486235.1 Anaerolineae bacterium | reverse complement strand
TTTTCCAGGCGCATCAGGAGGGAGAAACCGGACGCAAGAACGTCTGGATAGCTGCGCGTGTGCCCATTCCAACGGCGATTCAGGTTACACAAAGGCTCTCCAGGCGGAGGGCCTTTTTTTCATTCCAGAATCCTACCAAATATCTGGGACTCTGCATGCCGCAGGCTATTTTGGAGCGACAGACATGACACAAACGGTCAAAGCAGGAATCATTGGTGCGACCGGGTACACTGGCCAGGAACTCGTCCGGCTGCTGCACCACCATCCCCGGGTGGAAATCGCCTGGCTAACGTCGGAAACATACGCCGGGAAGCGCTTGCCGGACGCTTTTCCCCTCCCTTACGACTATCCACTGATTCCCGCCGCCGACGCTGACCTCTCCGGCGTGGACGTGGTCTTCCTGGCACTGCCTCATGGAGCATCCATGGATTCAGTCAATCGGGCCTATGATGCCGGGGCCCTCGTGATAGACCTCAGCGCCGACTTCCGACTCCACTCCTCAGAAGCATACGCCCGCTGGTACGGCCTGAAGCACACCCAGACCGCCCTGCTGGATCACGCCGCCTATGGCCTGCCGGAACTCCACCGGAGGGAGATAGCGTCGGCCCGACTCATCGCCAACCCGGGTTGCTACCCCACGGCAGCGATTCTTGCCCTTTTCCCGCTGATCCACTCCGCGCTGCTGAAGCCACCAGTGGTGATAGACGCAAAATCCGGCGTATCAGGGGCCGGGCGAAAACTGAGTCCCGCCACCCACTTCGTGGAAGCAAACGAAAACCTGGTCCCATACAGGGTCGGATACCGCCACCGGCATGTAGCGGAGATAGAGCAAGAACTCGGCCTGAAAGGGCCGGAAGAAGTGCTCTTCATCCCCCACCTCGTGCCAGTCAACAGGGGTATCCTGGAGACGACGGTAGTGCGCATCAAAAAGCACTATACCGCGGGGCAATTGCACGAGCTTTACCTCAGGTGCTACGATCGCGAGCCTTTCGTGAACATCCTTCCTCCTGGAAGCATGGCTACCCTGGCCCACTCCGTGGGCACGAACCTGTGCACCATCGGCATGACTGGCGCAGAAGACGATGACTCTCCTGCCGATACTTTCGTCGTGACCGTGAGTATCGACAACCTGCTCAAAGGTGCATCAGGGCAGGCTGTGCAGAACATGAACATCGCCCTGGGCCTGCCGGAGGCGATGGGACTGGGGGTGACCGTGCCATGAAAGACGTATGGGTGGTAAAGGTCAGCGGGAACTCTCTGGAGGACAAGGGATTTCTCGCCCACCTCGCGGAGGTTCTGAAAGCGATTCACTCAGAGCACCCGCTGGCACTGGTCCACGGCGGTGGGAAAGAGATAGCAGACCTGCACCGCCGCCTTGGGGTGGAGTACGAGTTCGTGGAGGGGCTTCGGGTGACCAGCGCCGATGGCATTCGGCTGGTAGAGATGGTTCTCTCCGGACTGGTGAACACAAGGCTCGTGCGCCTGTTGGTCAACCATGGGATTGCTGCCCATGGCGTCAGCGGGGTGGACATGGGCCTGATCCGCGTCGAGCCCAAACGCGTCGGCGGGCGTCCGCTGGGATTCGTAGGCGAGATCCGACAGGTGCAACCCGGTCCGCTGGAGTGGATGCTGAAATCAGGAGTGCTACCCGTGGTATCTCCCGTCTCCCTGGGGCTGGACGGGGAATCGTACAATGTCAACGCGGATGAAGCAGCCCAGGCAATCGCTGTGGCGCTGCTGGCCCAAACACTGGTATTCCTGACAGATGTACCAGGAATCATGGATTCAAACGGCGAAGTCATGCGCCGTGTCGAGGCTGCGCAGGCCGAAAAGCTCGTGGCTGAGGGCGTGATAACCGACGGGATGATCCCGAAGGCCAGGTCGGCTGTATCTGCTGTGGAATCGGGGGTCTCTTCGGTTCTGATAACCGATCTGGAGGGGTTGCAAAATGGGGAAGGCACATGGTTCGTGCCCTCTCGCTGAAACATGCTGCCCACGCCACAATTCACTTTCAGGAGGCGACAATTGAGGGAAGAAATCATTGAACTGGAGAGAAAATATGTAGCGCCAACCTACGTCCGTCCACCGTTCGTTCTGGATCACGGCGAGCACAGCACGCTCTACGACACGGACGGGAAAGCATACCTGGACATGGTAGCTGGCATTGCCGTCAATGCCCTGGGCTACAGCGACCCGGAGGTCGTACGTACCATCCAGACCCAGGCACTCAAGCTGATCCATGTCTCCAACCTGTACCACACCGCCCCCAACGCTCGGCTGGCCCGCCTTCTATGCGAGACCAGCTTTGCAGACAAGGTGTTCTTTTGTAACTCCGGAGCAGAGGCAAACGAGGGCGCTCTGAAATTCGCCAGGAAATGGGCCAGGGTGAAGCACGGCGAGGGAAAGACCGCCGTGCTGGCATTTACCGGTGCATTCCACGGCAGGCTCTTCGGCTCTCTTGCTATGACTCCCAGGGAGAAGTACCAGGCTCCATTCCGCCCGCTGATGCCCGGCGTACGATTCGCCAGATTCAACGACCTGGCCGACGCGGAGGAACAGGCGGGCGACGATCTGTGCGCCATCTTCGCCGAACCAATCCAGGGGGAGGGCGGCATCCACCCGGCCACACCGGAGTTCCTTGCAGGCCTGCGGGATATCGCCGACCGCCACAACGCCCTCCTGGTGTTCGATGAGGTGCAGTGCGGTATGGGGCGAACTGGATACCTCTGGGCCCACCAGTTCTACGGCGTGGAGCCGGACATACTGACCGCGGCCAAACCTCTGGCAGGCGGGTTCCCCATGGGAGCGGTGCTGATGACCGACGAAGTCGCTTCCACTATCGAGCCGGGAGATCACGCCAGCACCTTTGCCGCCGGCCCGCTTGTCTCTTCAGTTGCAGAGGTAGTTGTCGGCCGCATATCGGACCCGACGTTCCTGGCAGCGGTGCGGAAGAAAGGAGAATTTCTCGGAAACCTTCTCGTGAAGTTGAGAGAGCACAATCCCCACGTCCTCGAGGTGCGAGGAAGGGGGTTGATGTGGGGGCTGGAACTGGACGTCGAGGCAAAACAGGTGGTGGAAAAGGGATACGAGCAGGGTCTGCTGGTCATCAGCGCGGGGCCAAACGTCCTCAGACTTGTGCCGCCGCTCGTCGTGACCGAAGAGGAACTGGCCCGGGCGGTGAGAATCATCGAGGGGATTTTGTCAGAATGAGGGAAGGCGTAATAATCCGGAATGCCAGAAAGGCAGACGCACCAAAGATCGCCGCTCTGATAAATTATTTCGCGGACCAAAACCTGATGCTTCATCGCAGCGAGGAACAGGTGATGAAGCTTATCAAAGATTTCCTGGTGGCCGAAGTGGATGGCCGTGTCGTCGGGTGTGGCTCTCTGGCACGTCTGAGCCCAACATTGGTGGAAATCCGATCCCTGGCGGTCTCCGAGGAATCCCAGGGCATGGGTGTGGGGAAGCGGCTGGTCAGTGCACTGGTGGAGAGGGCACGTCAGGAGAAAGTCCCGCGCGTCTGCGCCCTCACGTTGCAGGAGAAATTTTTCAACAAGCAGGGGTTCCGTACCGTGGATCGCTGGGAAATATCGCCGAAAGTATGGAAAGAGTGCATCTATTGTCCTAAATTCCACCACTGCGACGAGATAGCGGTGGTAATGGACCTGTACACGCGATGAGGAGGGAGAATCTGGCATCTTCTCGGAAAGTGAAGGTGAAGGGGCCGGGGGTAGTGGGGACCAAAAAAGGAACAACTCCGGCGATAGGGTCATTGTTAGAACCAGCTGTCGAAGTCCGAACACTACACCCAGGATATCGAGAAGGGGAATTCGAAGCAAATCGGAGCCCAAAAGAGCTCCTGGAAGCCCTCACGCTCGATGCAGGGCTTGTACTGTGGCTTGCTAGGGGTTGACGAAAGCCTCCCGAGAGGCAGGTTAATTCCTGGGAGCCCTACGGGCCCCCACGAATCACTTCGTTTCCCCGAGAAGGTACAGGAATTGCATACTAAGCGGGTAACGCTGTAAAATTCATATATCATAGGAGGAATAAACCGATGGGAGAGAAAGGCGAGGTCAAAAAGGTCGTGTTGGCTTACTCCGGCGGACTGGACACCTCAGTCATCGTGCCGTGGCTCAAGGAGAACTACGGCTGCGAGGTGATCTGCTACACGGCCAACCTGGGCCAAGGGGAGGAGCTGTCAGGGCTGGAAGAGAAAGCCCTTGCCTCGGGCGCCAGCAAGATCTACATCGAAGACCTGCGGGAGGAGTTCCTCACCGACTACGTTTTTCCCACCGTGATGGCCGGGGCGATCTACGAGCGGAAATATCTTCTGGGCACGTCCATGGCCCGTCCGCTTATCGCCAAGCGTCAGGTGGAAGTCGCCGAGCTGGAAGGCGCGGATGCCGTCGCCCATGGTGCCACCGGGAAGGGAAACGATCAGGTTCGCTTCGAGCTCACCTACCAGGCGCTGAACCCGAAATTGAAAGTGATTGCCCCATGGCGCGAATGGAGCATCAGGAGCCGCGAGGATGCCATCGAGTTTGCTCAGGCGCACAACGTTCCGGTCCACGCTACCCTCAAGTCAATTTACTCACGCGATCGCAATTTCTGGCATATGAGCCACGAAGGTGGCTTGTTGGAGAATCCGTGGGAGGAACCGGCCAAGGATGTGTTCGTTCTCACCACGGCACCTGAGAACGCCCCGGACGAACCAGAGTACACGATGATAGACTTCCAGCAGGGCGTGCCGAAGCGGATCAACGGCGTGGCTATGGGGCCGATCCAGATCATGGAACGGCTGAACAAGCTGGGAAGTAAGCACGGCATCGGCAGGGCAGACATGGTGGAGAACCGCCTGGTCGGGATGAAATCCCGCGGCGTCTACGAGACCCCAGGAGGTACCATCCTCTACGCGGCGCACCAGGGCCTGGAAGAAATCTGCCTGGACAAGGACACACTTCACTACAAAGACCTGGCTGCTCAGCGATACGCTGAGCTGGTGTACAACGGCAAGTGGTTCACCCCTCTGCGGGAGGCGCTGGATGCTTTCGTCCGGGTCACCCAGGAGCGAGTCACGGGCCAGGTGCGCCTGAAGCTGTACAAAGGGAGCATCACGGTGGTCGGACGCCGGTCGCCTTTCAGCCTCTACCGGGAGGACTACGCCACTTTCGGCGAGGAGGATGTGTACAACCAGGAAGACGCCGCCGGTTTCATCAAGCTGTGGGGCTTGCCGATGAAAGTGCGGGCGATGATCGATGTAGAAGGTTCCGGTGCCAGCCGCTACGTCTCGCCCGACTATTCGAAATTCAAGAGAGACTGATAACTCCGCCGAAAAAGCTTACCGCAGAACACGCGGAGAAAAGCGCCGGCAGCCATTGGCCGATAGGTGGACTGTCAGTCCACCCTACAGTCCCCACAGCGTAAAGCCATGAGAGGCCAAAGGCACAGAATATTCGAGAAAAAACCGAATGAAGCCAACGGAGCGGAATGTGACAGAGAAGATCACAGTGGGCATTGCCCAGATAGCGCCCCACCTGGGCGACGTGGCTTTCAATCTGCAGATACACCTGGAACAGATCGAAAAGGCATCCACGCTTGGGGCGAATCTTCTGGTGTTTCCAGAGCTCTCCCTGACAGGATATGTACTCCGAGACCTGGTGCAAGAAGTAGCCCGCCATCCAACCCAGGACGATCCCATGCTGGCCCCGCTGTTCGAAGCAAGCAGGAAGAAAGGAATAGACGTGGTCTTCGGGTTCGTCGAGGAAGGGCCCAGGAGGCGGTTCCACATCGCCTCTGCCTACGTCTCTCGCGGCAACCTGATCCACATTCACAGAAAAGTCTATCTGCCAACCTATACCCTTTTCGATGAAGGGCGCTATTTCTCTCCAGGGAATGAGTTCAGGGCTTTCGACACCCACTTCGGTAGAATTGGGATGCTGATCTGCGAAGATTTCTGGCACCCATCGTCGGCGTACGTCCTGTGGCAGGACGGCGCCGACATTTTGCTTTTGATGTCGTCGAGCCCGGGACGGGGCCTGCGCCAGCCCGGTAGGATGGACAGCAGCAGGCACGTGGAACTGGCAAATCAGATGTTCGCCTCTTTTTTCACCGACTTCGTGATCCACGCCAACCGGGTCGGATTTGAAGACGGGCTGAATTTCTGGGGTGGCTCCACTATCTTCGGCCCAGACGGGGAGATGGCTGCGCAGGGGCCGTATTTCGAGGAAGCCCTCGTCGTAGCCCAAATCGACCTATCGGCTCTACGGAGAGCCCGCCAGCGCCTGCCGCTTCTCAGGGACGAGAAGCCGCTCCTGGTGCTCCGAGAGCTACAGCGGATACAAGGAGCCGCCGATCCGCAGATTCACAGACTTGGAGGTGCGTAGATGCACATCAAATTCGGCACCGACGGCTGGAGGGCTGTCATCAGCGACACCTTTACTTTCGAGAATGTCCGGAAAGTTTCCCAGGCGATAGCTGGCTTCGCCCTGGAAAGGGTAACCGGCAGGCAACCTGTCATGGTTGTTGGATTCGACACGCGCTTTCTCTCCGACAGGTACGCCAGGGAAGTGGCCCGCGTCCTGTCCGGCAACGGGATCAAAGTCTATCTCACCCGCGGCGACGTCCCAACCCCAATGCTCTCCTACGCCGTCGTAGCACTGAAAGCGGACGGAGGTGTGATGATCACCGCCAGTCACAACCCCCCCAGGTACAACGGGATCAAGCTGAAAGCCGCCTACGGTGGCTCGGCATCGCCGGAGGACTGCCGGGAGGTGGAACGTATCCTGGAGGAGAATGAGGCCTCTGGGAGGGAACCAAAGGCTGCCGACTTCCAGGAGATGGAGCACGCTGGCCTCATCGAGCGGTTCGAACCATACCCGGCCTACCGAAAACACCTGGACACCCTGGTGGACTTCGACGTGCTCTCACGAAACCCCATCCGGGTGCTGGTGGACCCGATGTATGGAGCGGGCAGGGGATACCTGAAGCGCCTCCTCTTGGAGGCGGGGCTGGAAGCGGAGGAAATCCGCGGCGAGATGAACCCTGGCTTCGGCGGCATCTACCCGGAGCCAATCGCACGGCACCTTGGACCGTTGATGGAGAAAGTCCGGTCCGAAGGATGGGACCTGGGGCTGGCAAACGACGGCGACGCCGACAGGATTGGAGCCGTCTCGCCAGACGGCGAGTTCGTGGACCCCCACAAGATCATGACGATGTCGCTGCAATACCTGGTGGAAAAACAGAAGAAAACCGGTTCTGTGGTGAAGACCGTCTCCACCACCCAGATGCTTAACATCCTGGCAGACCGATACGGGTTGCCGATCCACGAGACACCGGTGGGGTTCAACTACATCGCCGACTGCATGCTCAACGACCAGGTACTGATAGGCGGTGAAGAATCAGGCGGCATCAGCATCCAGGGACATGTCCCAGAGGGAGATGGCATCCTGATGGGCCTGCTGGTGGCGGAGATCGTGGCGGATGCCGGCGTGCCGTTGAACGAGCTGCTCTGCTCCCTCATGGACGACATCGGGCATTTCAGCTATGGTCGAGACGACATCCGGGCGCAACCTTTCTCCAAGAAACATCTGGTGGCAATGCTCCTGGAGGAGGCGCCGGATCAGGTGGCAGGCGTCGGGGTACGGGAACTCAACAGCATGGATGGCGTCAAGTACATCCTGGAGGACGACAGCTGGCTCCTCATCCGGCCTTCGGGCACAGAGCCGGTGCTTCGGATATACGCCGAGGCACGGTCGCCGGAGCGGGTTTCGGCG
>WFSD01000288.1 GCA_015486235.1 Anaerolineae bacterium | reverse complement strand
CTTGAAGAAGTAATAAACCTGATGATTGAGGAGAGACATTGATGGAGACTCCGGAATTCGTGATCGAGAATGGTGATGTTGTTCCTGCGGCAGAGGCATCAATCCCAATTTTCAACCCCGTGATCTTCAACGCTCTGGGGGTGTACGAAACTCTGCTGGTGTGGGATGGCATTATTTTCCACCCGGAAGAACATCTAATGCGGCTGCGGCGTTCTGCAGGGTTGTTGGGGTTGTCCTGCCCCTGGAAGTTGGGGGATGTAATCAACTGGCTACACGAGATATCGGAGGTCAACCATGCTACACGCGCTCGACTCAAAATCCTCCTCATCGGGCCAGGACCAGCACGCACAGGGCCCACATGCTTCCTCTGGACATGGCCTCTGCCGCAGATACCGGATCGAGCCTACGACCAGGGAGTTCCCGTCGTCACCTATCGCGCCGTCAGGTTCATGCCCCAGTCCAAGTCCACCAACACCCTGGCAAACCTGATGGCAACGAGAGCCGCCCGTGTTGCAGATGCCCACGAGGCCCTGCTGGTCAACCACCGGGGAGAAATCACCGAGGGTGCCACCAGTAACTTCTTTGTGGTGAAAGATGGCACCCTGATTCATGCTCCGGAAGACCAGATACTCACTGGCGTTACCATGTCTCTGGTGCTCAGGATGGCACAGGATGCAGACATACCGATAAAGGAGACATCCATTCCCCTGGCAGACAGGGCAAAATGGCAGGAAGCGTTCATAACCAGCACCAGCCGCCATGTCATGCCCGTAGTGCGAGTAGATGGAGCACCTGTGGCCGGGGGCAAGATAGGCCCCATTACACGGCAGCTCATGGGGCTTTTCGAAAAGTACTTCGAGGCATACATACGGGAGAGAAAGCAAAGACGAAATGACACCCGTAGAAATTTTGTGGATAATTCTGGATGAAGACAGATCCTAACCGACTGGCGTACTATCTGCTGAAACGAGTCAATCAGGCCGTCCGACGGTACGCGCTCATCGAGAATGACGACCGGATCGCTGTGGCCGTATCCGGCGGGAAAGACAGTATAACGCTGCTCCGCCTGCTCCAACTGTACCACCGCAGGGCAGGCGTGCGATACGATCTGACGGCAATGCACGTCCGTGTACCTGACGACCCACACGAGACAGAGCGATCGCGTGCTCTGGCCTCTCTTTTCGACGAGTGGAATGTGCCATATCACATCCTGGAGATGGATCTGAGGCCGGAGGAACCACGTCCCCTCCCCTGCCATCGGTGTACCTGGTATCGACGGAAAGCCCTGTTCATCGCTGCCGACGAAGCAGGGTGCCACGCTGTTGCCTACGGACACCACCGGGACGACCGGGCGGAAACTGCATTGTTGGGGCTGCTGTTTGCCGGGCGCCTGGAGAATCTACCTGCCCGACGAGATTTCTTCGACGGGAGAATCAAACTCATCCGGCCGCTCATCCTGGTGCCAGAGAAAGAGATAGCCCGGTATGCCAAAGCCGCTGCCCTGCCCGACCTGGGATACCGATGCCCGCAGGCCCAAACCTCCCGGCGGGCGTTCGTGAGGCATCTGCTGCACCTGGCTACCAAGGAGAACCCCAAAGTCGTCGCGAACATCATAAACGCCATCGAGGAAATCGAGCGAAACGGCACGTGATCAGTCTTTGAAATATTGACTACACGAAACAACGACAGCGCCTCGAGTCGAGGCGCTGTCGTGTAGTACATCTGGCTTACGCTATCACGAGTAGTCGTAAAACCCTTTCCCGCTCTTCCTACCAAGATGCCCCGCAGCCACCATCCGTTTCAGCAACGGTGGAGGAGCGTATCGGGCCTCACCAAATTCGTCGTACATGATCTGCGCCACATAAAGCATCGTGTCCAGCCCAATGTAGTCTGCAAGCTCCAATGGCCCCATGGGGTGACCCGCGCCCAGTTTCATGCCGGTGTCTATGTCCTCCCTGCTTCCGAGCCCCTGCTCGTAAGCACGAACAGCGTCTACGATGTACGGCACCAGAAGCCGGTTCACGATGAAGCCCGGGGTGTCGTTGGCCATGATCGGGGTCTTTCCCATCTTCTCGACCACAGAGCGGACGGTCGCCACGGTGGTCGGCGAGGTAAGAATGGTACTCACCAGCTCCACCAGCTTCATCACCGGAACGGGGTTGAAGAAATGTACCCCCATGACCCTGTCAGTTCTTTCGGTGACGGCGGCTATTTCTGTCACACTCAGCGACGATGTGTTCGTCGCCAGAATCGCATCCGGCCTGCAGAGGTCGTCCAGCTCCTGGAAGATCTCCTTCTTCAGATTCATGTTCTCGATGGCCGCCTCGATCACCATGTCACAGTCAGCCAGATCGGTCATCTCGGTGGTGCCGGTGATCCGGCCCAAAGATGCATCCATCGCCTCCTGCGAGAGCTTGCCGCGGCCAACCGCCCTGCTCATGGATCCTTTGATCCTGCCCAGGCCGCGCGTGAGGAGCTCCTGGTTGATCTCCCGCACCGTTACCAGGTAGCCTGCCTTGGCCGCCACCTCGACGATGCCAGAACCCATCTGGCCGCAGCCCACAACGCCTATGTGCTTGATCTCCATTGATCCACCTCCTACTCAAAGATGTCTTGAAACGGTCTAGAAATGTGCAGCAAAACGGCATTACTGAAACATCGTATCACACAGGCAGCGTCCGGTCAAAACCCAAAGCACAGGCGACCCACGTGCCATCAATATCGGACCTCGTCACCCAAAACACCTCACGTCATTCCCGGTAAAATCTAATACGCCCCAAGCTCCCGGAGCCGGTCGTCGCTTATCCCGAAATGGTGAGCGATCTCATGGCGCAGGACATGATGCACCATCTCTCTGAGCTCCTCGAACGTCCGGGAATGCAGTTCAATCGGCTGCTGATAAATGCTAATCTTGTCAGGCGCCACCAGATTGTACCCCAGAGTGCGCTGCGTCTGGGGGATGCCGTGGTAGAACCCCAGAACCTGAGCAGGAGATTGCACGCCGGCGAGCCGAACCGTCTCTGCATCGGGCCAGTCCTCCACCACAATGATGACGTTATCGAGGTGCTGCTTGAACTCGCCCGGCAGCGCCTCGATTGCCTCTTCCACCAGCCGCTCGAAAAGCTCTCTACGCATGCCAAATATCATAACATCCGGACGCTCATCTTAGCAAAAACATTGCTCAGCGGGGAGAGCGAAGCAATTCCTGGGGGCCCTACGGGCCCCCAGGAATCCCCAGAACCGTTATCGCTCTACATCAACCCCAACGGCAAGTAGCGGATCGCTTCAGAAGCGTCGAGAATGCCCCTGAAGCGATTTCGTGCTTTCGATTTGCTTCGAAAGCCCTCAGCGGACATCGTGCATTGAAGTTCGAACCGCTTACATTGCCATTCCGCATCATTTAGTGATATACTTGTTGGCGTTATACAGGCAGAAGGTATGCTCAAGCAGCCATCATCGTTATCACGCAGTCATTTTAAGGAGAAACCATCAATGAAAACAGTACGACCCATCTTTATGATAGTCGCAGCATTTCTGATGCTATCGATCATGGGATGCTCCATCGGCGGAATGCTGGTGGGGAGAGGTCAACGCTGGACGCCCACCCCTACCAAGACTCTGGAGCCAACTTTCACACCAGCGCCCAAAGCCACAAAAAAACAGAGCAAGCCTGTTCCCACACAAGTGGCTCTCAAGCCCACACAGTCCAAGCCGACAGCGATCCCCAAACCCACCACCCCTCCGCCAACACCGACACCAGCAAAGCCGTACATGATAGTCAACGACAACAAGGTCAACATCCGCAGAGGTCCCGGCACCAACTATCCTGCCCTGGGACAGGCGAGGAAAGGACAACGCTTCGATCTGACTGGAAGGGACGCCAGGGGACGATGGTGGCAGTTTTGTTGCTTCAATGGTCAAAAGGGATGGATATTTGCCGATTTTGCGGACACATACAACCAGGCCAAAGTGCCAGTTGTGAAAGCCCCGCCAACACCAATACCGCCAAGACCAACCGCCACGCCTCGGCCAACGGCTACACCGCGTCCGCCGATCCTGTTCGATCGTACTGAAGGGCCACTTTACACGCCAGACTACAACCCAATTCTAACGATATGGGTAAAAGTATATGCAAAGCCCAATATTCCATTGGGTGGATTCAAGCTCATTGTGCTGAGAAACGGCACCAAAGTAGGGGAAGCAACATCAGAAAATGTCTTCCACAAAACCGGACCTGGGCCGGGACTCGGACTGTACAAAGATGCCAATATAAAATTCGAATACCCCAAGCCCGGCACCGCTAATTGGGAAACATACCTGGCAGATGCCGGCGGGCGGCCCGTCTCATCCCACGAGAGGTTCACCACATCCCCGTCGAATGTGAACAGGATGATTTACATTGCCTATCAGCACCGCTGAGGAGAACTAGAATATGCCAAATAGCTCTATGGAAGTCCTGTCGGACGAACAAACAACTCGTGAGAAAATCCTTTTCCTGCTCAAGACACATGGCCCGATGACTGTGCGGATGCTAAGCGAAACGCTAGGGGTCACCCCTATGGGCATCAGAAGACACCTTACATCCTTAGAACTAGATAAACTGGTCATGCACAGACAAGAGCATAAACCAGTAGGAAGACCCACCTACTATTTCAATCTAACCGAGGAAGCGGAAAATCTCTTCCCCAAGCGCTACGACACACTGGCCCTTCACCTCCTCGAGGTCATCCAGGATGAATACGGCGAGGAAGGTGTCAATGCAGTCGCAGAAAAAGCGATACACAGAGAAATGGAGGGGGTTGCCGATGCCCTGGGCAGCAAGACAGGAGCACAGCGCGTAGAAGCATTGGTGAATTTTTTGGATCAACATGGGTTCATTTCCTCCTGGAAAGAAACCGAGCCTGGCACGTTCGAAATCTACCAGTACAATTGTCCCTTTCTAGCTGTCTCGCTCCGGTTCCCGATGCTTTGCAATCCCATGCCTATCATGTTGAAGGAATTGTTCCCGGGTGCGGATATAGAGGTCACCAGCATTTGCACAGAAGGCACCAACGGCTTGTACCGCATTTCCTACAAAGAAAATCTACAGTTTGACACAGTTTGAGGAACCAGGACTGACGCCAATCGTCGGCCGAACTGCCGTGGTGGACGACGGCTAGGTATCATGGCGTAAGGAGACCCACATGCTTCCACCAGATCTCTCCAGCCAGGTTGCCCTCGTGACCGGAGGCGCTCACCGCCTGGGCAAAGTGCTGGCGCTGGCACTCGCCGGGGCCGGAGCCAATGTCGCCATTCACTATCACAGCTCCGGGCAAGCCGCGTCCGAGACGCTCCAGGAAATTCGGAACCTTGGGGTGGATGCCGTCGCCATCCAGGGAGACCTGTCCCGCTCTGAAGATGCGGAGAGGGTCGTGGCGGCGACAGCGGAGCATTTCGGGAGGCTAGACATTCTGGTGAACAGTGCCGCCATCATGGAGCAGACGCTTCTGGGAAAAATCACACCAGAAGCGTGGCGGCGGATCATGGGGATCAACCTGAAAGGCCCGCTCTTCTGCGCTCAGGCAGCAGCGAAAATCATGCTGGCGCAGAGCAGCGGCAACATCGTGCAGATTGCCGACAGTAGCGGGTTCCCAGGCCAGGAACGTTACCTGCTGCACTTTCTGTCCAAGGAGGGGGTGAAAGCGCTGACAAGGCTGCTGGCGCAAGCGCTGGCCCCTGATGTCCGTGTGAATGCCATAGCGCCGGGACCGGTGTTAGTACCCACGACCATGAGCGCCAAGCGCCGCGAGGAGATCGCGAAAAGCATGCCCCTTGGGCACTTCGGGCGGCCGGAAAATGTGGCAGACGCCCTTCTCTTCGTCCTGGCAGACGATTACATGACTGGCGAGGTGATCGTCGTGGATGGGGGAATGCGGCTATAGGGTTGGACAAGCGGGAGAGTGGATGAGATCCAGGTTTTGCCGGAGGTGGTAGGGATACGAGGTGTTTGGTGGGATCGACTTCCTCCTCAATTTGTGCAGTACCACCTGATACGCATAGAGGTAACCCGTCACCACCGACAGGCACGAACATGGATGCCGGGTACAGATACCCGTCGGGCTCCGACAGGTCTTCGTCTACGATGCCAAGCATGTGGTGTGACTCGGCCTGTGGATCCGGCAGCCCGCGGTACACCTTGCCGACGATCAGGCTTGCCTTTGGACGTAAGTTCGGACACCCCATGCCTTACGGCCCTTTCCCGCGAGCACCCGCCTTTGCGTCATTCTGAACCGAGGCAGTGAGGGCTCAAGAGCGCTGAACCCTATTGCCGAGGCGAAGAATCTTGCAACATCTTGAACAGTCCAAAGGTGTTTGGAAAGAGAGACGTTCAAGATTCTTCGTCGCTGACGCTCCTACTAAGGAACAAATTGTGTGCACATGGATCATT
>WFSD01000287.1 GCA_015486235.1 Anaerolineae bacterium | reverse complement strand
GGGGTTTGTGGCGCTGGACCTGAGCGGGCGTCCCTACGCAGTGATAGAAGTAACATGGCACACGAGTTTGCTGGGAACGATGGACCCAGACCTGGTGCGCCACTTCCTAGAAACGGTGGCGATACACGGTCGGATGAACCTGCACGCACGCGTCCTGTACGGGCGGAACGACCACCACCAGGCAGAAGCTTTGTTCAAAGCACTGGGCCGGGCATTGGACGCCGCTACCCAAATCGATCCGCGGCGTCAGGGAGTGCCTTCCACGAAAGGGGTGTTGGGATGAAAAACGTCGGAAGCATCGTTGTGGTCGACTACGGCGTCGGTAACTTGCGCAACGTGTACAAAGCGCTGGAAGCAGTCGGAGCACCGGTGCAGGTAGCGACCAGACCCGACGAGATGGACGGCGCCGCAGGTATCGTATTGCCCGGAGTGGGAGCCTTCGGAGATGCAGCGGCGAACCTTCGCTCCGCTGGCTTCGAAACGCCAATTCTGGATGCAGTCGCTGCAAGCACTCCTCTGTTGGGCATCTGCGTGGGGATGCAACTGCTTTTCGACGAGAGCGAGGAAATGGGACACCACAGAGGGCTGGGAATCATCCCGGGAAAGGTGATCCGGTTCCACGGCGACATGCGTGGGGCGGATGGACGCCCGCTGAAAATACCACAAATTGGCTGGAACCAACTGCATCATGCAGGGAACGACCCGCTGTTGGTGGGGGTGCCGGACGGCGCCTACGCCTATTTCGTGCATTCCTATTACTGTGCCCCGGAAAAGCCGGACTACATCGTGGCGACGACCGATTTCGGCATAGACTACGCCTCGGTAGTGCGACGTGGCAACGTCTGGGGTGTCCAGTTCCACCCCGAAAAGAGTCAGGCCGTGGGGCTACGCATCCTGCGGAACTTTGTGGGGATAGTCGGAGGTGAGAAGTGAGCCTGGTGATTTTCCCCGCCATCGACCTTCGCCACGGCCAGGTTGTGCGACTTCGGCAGGGCGACCCGGCGGCGCAGACAATTTTCGGCAACGACCCCGCGGCGATTGCACGACGCTGGGCAGAGATGGGTGCCGAGTGGCTCCATGTCGTCAACCTCGACGGGGCGCTAGGTATCGAACCGACGGAACGAGAAGAAAGCCAAATGCCGGTCAACCTGCATCGGCTGGCGGAGATACGAGCTACAACAGACATCCCCATCCAGTTCGGCGGCGGCCTGCGCACGCTGGAGGATGTAAGCCTGGCCCTGGAACTGGGAGCGACGCGTGTCGTGCTTGGCACCGTGGCCGTGCAAAAGCCAGAGATCATGGCAGAGGCTATAGCGCGATTTGGGACCGATAGGATAGTCGTCGGCATAGACGCTCGGGATGGCCTCGTGGCCACCCACGGATGGCAGAAAATGTCGGAGACAGGCGCTCTTGCGCTGGCCCTGAAAATGCGCGGCCTGGGAGTATCGCGGATTGTCTACACCGATATCGCCAGAGATGGCACCCTGGCAGGAGCCAACGTGGAGGCCACGGTTGCACTGGCCCGGTCCAGCAAAATGAAAATCATCGCCAGCGGGGGCGTGACTGACCTGGACGACATTCGCGCTCTGGCGGGTCATCAAGCAGACGGCATCGAGGGGGTCATCGTAGGGCAGGCACTGTACACAGGGACATTGTGCCTGAAAGAAGCGATAGAGGCCGGACGAGAGGAGGCTGTCGATGTTGGCTAAACGCATCATCCCTTGCCTGGATGTGAAAGATGGCAGGGTAGTCAAGGGGATCAATTTCCTGGAGCTGCGCGACGCCGGGGACCCGGTGGAGCAAGCGCAGGTTTACGATCGTGAAGGCGCAGACGAGCTGGTCTTCCTCGACATAACCGCCAGCTACGAGCGCCGCGATATCGTGATCGACATGGTGCGCCGGGTTGCCGATGCTGTCTTCATTCCATTTACCGTCGGGGGCGGCATTCGCACTGTGGAAGATATGCGGGCCTTGCTGCTGGCCGGGGCAGACAAAATCTCCGTCAATTCGGCAGCCGTGCGCTCTCCCGGATTGATCACCGCAGGAGCCAGACGGTTTGGGAGCCAGTGTGTCGTGGTTGCCATCGACGGCAAGCGAATGGGTGATAGATGGGAGGTATTCATCAACGGCGGTCGCGTGCCCACCGGCCTGGATGTGGTCGCGTGGGCCAGAGATGCGGAAAAGCTGGGAGCCGGAGAGATACTGTTGACCAGCATGGACACGGACGGCACCCGCAACGGATACGATATCCAGATGCTGCGCGCCGTTACCGAGGCCACATCGATTCCTGTGATTGCCTCAGGAGGAGCGGGCAGACTATCGCATTTCTACGAGGCACTGACGCGTGGCGGTGCCGATGCCGCTCTGGCGGCCTCGCTCTTCCATTACAGAGAGCTCTCGATAGGAGAGGTCAAAGCTTATCTGGCCGAGCGCAATTTGCCTGTGCGCTCTGTGGAGGAAATAGCATTATGACGGATTCATTCACCCTGGCGACAGGCGAAGCAAGCTGGGACGATCTGAAATGGGACGGCCGCGGCCTGATTCCGACCGTGGTGCAGGATGCCGATACCGGAATGGTTCTGATGGTTGCATGGATGAGCCGGGAGTCCCTACGCCTGACACTGGAAACCGGCGAGACGCATTTCTGGAGTCGGAGCCGCAAGGAACTATGGCACAAAGGAGGCACATCGGGCAACATCCAAAAAGTGACCGGTTTATGGGTGGATTGCGACGGCGACACGCTGCTGGTGCAGGTGCATCCCGCCGGCCCGGCCTGCCACACAGGTGCCATCAGCTGTTTCTTTCGGAAGTTCGCAGAACATGCCTGAGAGGTATCTTCTCAGGCTTTTGGGGTATCCTGGAGTAGCACGGATTTCGGTAGCAGCCGATCCGGGCATGGGGGTGGCACCCCGCCGTGTGATTCATCAAAAGAAATGCATTTCGTCGACATCTTGGGAAAACGAAGTAATTTCTGGGGGCCCGTAGGGCCCCCAGAAATCCCCAGAACCACTATCGCTCTACATCAACCCCAACGGCAAGTAGCGGATCGCTTCAGATGCGTCGAAAAATGCCCCTGAAGCGATTTCGTGCTTTCGATTTGCTTCGAAATCCCCATCTTGAGTAAAGACAGGCATCGTGCGTGCCCTCACGGGCTCCAAGGAGCTCCCTGCTTTTTGAGAGAGACCGTTCGGAAACTGTACACAGGAGATAGAACAGCGGTGCATGAGCGGACTGTAAATCCGCTTACCCCCGCATTGCATGGTGAGACACGACAGAATGATCAGCGTATGTGAAGAAAAACCGAACCCCCTCTGAGAAAATACCCCGAGAAGCATCGCATGGCACAAAACAACACCAGAAAGGCAGGGCAGGCAAAGACGCTGCCCCCGCCTACCCGGTCGGAACAGGTACCAGGAGTACGCGTTTGCCCCTATTTACCCTTACCATCCCACAGCAGATCGGCCCAGACGTGGTCGCGGGACTCCAAATCCTCGAAACCCAGATGTGCCACGACCTCCTGGGCTTTTTTCTTCCCCTCCTCCGGCTCCCAGTAACGGATCATGAGGGCATGCTGCACCTTGTTGCCGACCTCCAGGGTGCCGGGCACCACCTCACGGAGATGCTCTGGACGGAAGAAAATGTACCATAGGCCGAGGTCACGATCCGGCCAGCGCCCGAGCAACAGGTACCTGGATGGAGGCACCCATGCCATGAGGGCATGCTCACGGCTGGCGAAAGTGCGAAAATACGCCTCCAGGTCGGCGAAGCGCTTCCATTTCCCCTCTACGCTGAAATGTCCGCTGACCCGCACATGGATTTTCTCCTTCGGGTCCAGCGCCTCCGGCGCCGGAGGGTGGTCGTCGGAAGGCGTGAAACGGAGGTAGAACGCCC
>WFSD01000286.1 GCA_015486235.1 Anaerolineae bacterium | reverse complement strand
GAAACGACCAGGATTTCCCTGGCCTGACGCACGTACTGGATCAATTCTTCTGGTGGTTGAAACATGAATTGGTTCCTTTCTGCTGGCTTTCGGCAGGTGGCGCTTGCCTCCTGCCAGGTAGGATTGCTCATGGAATGCATCAAGCAAGCCAGCTTCACATTATAATATAAGGGCACCCTTTAAGGGAAAAAAGGACGCACCAGGAGAACGAAGTAACTCCTGGAGTCCGTACGGGTCCCAGGAGTTTACCTGCCCTTCGGAAGGCTTTCGTCAACCTCAGGAAAGTCATAATAGGGGGATTTGGAAGCAAATCGAAAGCACGAAATCGCTTCAGGGGCATTCTCGACGCTTCTGAAGCGATCCGCTACTTGCCGTTGGGGCTGACGTAGAGCGATAACGGTTCTGTGGATTTCTGGGGGCCCGTAGGGCCCCCAGAAATTGCTTCGCTCTCCCAATAGGGGCGCAGCGCGCTGTGCCTCTGCTTTCTTCGATTTGCTTCGAAATTCGTGCACCTAGCGCGTGTTCTCAGGGAGCCGCAGGCGCAGATGATCCCCCAGGATTTTGCTACAGGAATTATCCATCCAGATCAGGCGTTTCCCGGTTGCAGGATCATACATGCCGATCTCGATCCCCCCTCTTGCATCCAGCGGACCGGTGAAACGGTAGCTATCGACGATGATCTCCCCGGGCACCCATCCGGTGGTTGGTCTGCTGCCCCCCGCCGGCTCCTGGTCCCGCTGAGCGACGACTCTCCCTTGCGCATTCAGCAAGTGCACAAAGCCTTTGTAGGAAACCGAGGGCGTCTGTCGTACCTGCCAGTAGAGAGTTACTCTGTATTCTGCCTGGGTGCCACGTGGCAGCACGGAAACATCGTAACCGCGCAAAGTTGCCAGCCCATCGATGTTCGCATCGAGCCGGTGGCTAACCGCGGGCAACTGCCAGAGATGGGGTGGAGCCGTGACGTCAATATCCACGAGGTGACATGGCCGCCCACTTCGGCCTCCGTTAGAGAGCAGCAGGTGATAGGTTCCGGCTGCTGCCTCTGCCGGGACCAGAAAGCTGCGTTTGTCCGTGATCCTGGCACCCGAGGGCCAACGATCGCCGGGGAGGTCAGGACGTCCCGGAAGGAACGAATACTCATCGAGAATGCGTCCATCGGAGGCTTGCAATTGCAGCTGCACCTTCCCGTGTTTCGCAGGCACCGCTGGGCCTTGCCAGTACAGAGTTATTGGGATCCGATCGCCAGCCCGCGCCTCTTTTGGCGGCGGGTCGAAGCCGACCAGGCGCAGGCCTGCCTGCCGCGGCGCAGGTGGGCCACCCCACCGACAGTCGACACTCCGCTGTGGGTGCCACTGCTCCGGCGGCCAGGCCCGGCGGGGAGGCAAAACATGTACCTTAGCCAGGGAATATTCTGTTCCGGCTGGAGCATCGTTCTCATCGAGCCAACTAAGCACATGCCCGGGCGAGTACACAGAGACGACCAGCGTATAATCGCCAGGGGGAGCCCCGGGTTCCACCATCAGGCGATGGCGGTCTACCCCGTACTGATCGGGCTTCCAGCGACTGGTGGGCACGTCATCCGGGGTCTGGCTATCCGCCTGGCCGTAGCGCCGTCCCCAGCGGTCGACCAGAACAAGGGAGACGCTGTAATCGCTCGCCAGGGGACGCTCCGCCCGCCAATAGAGCACGACCGGAAAAAGCTTCGCCGCCTGTCTCTCGGGAAGGTCATAGCCCAGGAGCCGCATCTGGTGCTGAAAAGAAACGTCCAGCGCGTGCGAGACGCCAGCCACCCTGGTGCCATCGAAGCGGCTGTGCCGCCACAGTGAGTCATGGCAATCCAGATAGAATGTCTTGCTGCCCCAAAGCAACAACGCTATCGCCAGGGTTACAGCCACCAGCGCGGCCGTGGGGGTCGTGCCAGTCTCGGCAGAAATGTGCTGCTGGCTGGCCACAAGGCCATTTCTTCTCCGGGAGAGCAGGATTGCAGCGGCGATCGGGATGGCTAGAAACGATAGGATATCGGCATTCCTGCGCAGAGGCGTCTCCCCAAACCACACTTTCACACGGTGCCTTCCTGGCGGGATGTTCACCTCTAGCAGGCCGTTCTCGCTGCTCCGGGTGGGCACTAGGCTGTCGTCGACCAGTGCTTTCCAGCCGGGGAAGTAGAACCAATCGAAAACGAGTGTACCCCCTGTGGAGCCGTAAGCCGTCAGCATGGCAGATAGCAAATTGTATCGGGCATCTGTTACGGAGAGCCCATCCGCTTTTGCCAATCTGTCGATGGGCTTCCCCTTGGCTTGCTCATACAGAGGCAGGAGCGTGTCGGGTGCAGGAAGGCGTCTGACAGCCAGAGGTGTGTACTCGCCTGTCCAT
>WFSD01000285.1 GCA_015486235.1 Anaerolineae bacterium | reverse complement strand
CTTGGCGTGTACTCTCTGAACCTGAAAGCCTGATCCGACATTTCCTTCACCTCCACTTGAGCCTGGATTTTCCCAAAAACGTTACTACTTTGGACTTCTGACAATCGGGTTGCCCTGCTGGGCTGAGTTTTCCCAGCCATGTGCCAGGCGTGAAGCCCCAGAAAGCGCCGTTTCCGCCTTGTCAAAAGTCCAATACTACTCAGCCTCCCCAGCAATAGAACGCTGATGACGCTGATAGGCGCTGATTCTCGCTGATCCTTTCTGGTTTATTCGCTTTATCTGCGGGCATCTGGGCTCGATTTGTTCAAGGCTGAACGGTCACCCAAAAACAAAACGGCTTGCCGAAGGTCCGGCAAGCCGTTTATTGCATCGTTCCCAGGGCAAACGCGACTAACCAGACCTCCGGTCCGGCATCTGCTTCTTGCCCTGCTTCTTCTCCATAAAAAAGACCCTCATCTGCCCCCTCGTACGTTCCCGGCGGTCACCAGTCTGGTAACCGGCGCCCGCAATTCCAACTCTCCGATCGCCCTCTCACAGGGATCGAGAGAAAACGTTCCTCAAGGCCCCGGTATCTCCGAGATTTTCCTGCAAAACCCTATAGACCACGTTCCCGAACAGATACGCGGCCAGGACGTCAGGGATTTCTCGAATATGCCCGGCAACCTCGACAGGCTGGGAAATCGTTTCGTCTTCACCAAGAACTGGCAATCCATTCTGAGCTTGCAACAAGCTCGACGACAACGTCAGACTACTGCTTCATTTTCCACAAAACGACCAAAGTGTCAAATCCTCCCGGATACGGGAAAACGAAGTAATTCCTGGGGACCCTATGGGCCCCCAGAAATTTACCTGCCTCTTGGGAGGCTTTCGTCAACCCCTGGCAAGCCACAGCACAAGCCCTGCATCGAGCGTGAGGGCTTCCAGGAACGTTTCCGGGCCTTGATTTGCTTTGAAAGCCGGATGCAAGAGCGATCCGCCAGTAGTTGCAGGTTTTGTCATAATCCATGCAAGAACTTTTCATCTAACGTTCATGTCATTGCCTTATAATTTCTTTCAAGGCAGGTAATTTTTCCCGCTACTTGTGGTATCGTCAGCACGTCATATTGTGTAAAAGCGTTCGTATTGGAGGGTACAGGATGATTCATTTAATACACGGGGTTAGTATGGAATCGTTGGACTCGGGCAGAGTCTTGTTGCTGACAGTGGGATTATTCGTTTCTGTAGTACTACTGACTTTCTCGAGAGGCAAATCGTAATCTCTGGGCATGAATGCCGAGCGCCCATGGCAAAAGTTAGGCAATATTATCGATTGACCTTTACCATCACATATAGCAAGATGGGAAATGACAGCGGAGAGAAAAAGATGTTCAGGAAATGGGTGGTAGCGGGAACAACATTGTTTTGGGTTACATCCGCCCCCACAATGGCCTCTTCAGGAGCTGGAGCAAACGGGGCAGATGATGTTCCTACGTGGCTGTTGGTACTGTTCGTCATGGGTATCCTCGTAGGCGTTCAGGAGATGGTAGCGGGCAGACATCTCTAGCGAGGCAACATATTTCACTCCTCCTTAATGTAGTAATCGGGGGACGGTTCGGGCAAGCCGTCCCCCGATTTTCATCCCAGACCACATCTTCTCCTGATCACCATCACACCCGTTGAGAGTAGAATTGTCTCGTTTTTGGAATCACAGAGAGCACATAAGCACGCCTGAAAAGGGCAAGGAGCTTAGCATTGAGCAAAACCTCAGGAACAGGTATGAACAAATGGGCATCCGCGCCAGAACTGTAGAGGTCAGGAAGAGACGCCGACGCAGTCTTGGAAACCAGCACCAGCACAGGCAACGTAGAACGGCTTCGGAGCCGACCCAAGAAAACCCTCGCTTCCCTGGTTTTAGACCCCACATCCAACACGATAGCTTTGTACCGCCCGGTGAGAGCCATGCCTATGGCTAAGGAGATATCTGGAGCAACCTCCACGCCCGCCACGCTCAATAACGGCGGGTCCGCTTTGCCCTCACCCAAATTTAAGTAAACAATCCAATTGCTCTCCCCCATGGTCATTCCACACCTCCACGCTTCTCAGTCATATTAGTGCAGTTTCACCGAAATTTCAAGGGGTTCAACTTTACAATCAGATTACAATCTCGGATAGTGTGCCTCACCTAATGTCAGGCTTGACCTCGCCCGTTGAATTTTTATTCCTCTATTGGCTCACCACCAAGGGGTGAGGTATAATTTTCATTGGTTTCCGGCACTTGCCCGGGCCATGTCGTCAGTCATAGCCCGTTTCGCCAGAACGCGAAGCAGGGGCCGTTCGTGAAGCGCAAAAAACACGACGCCCCACCAGCCATCATGCGCGAGCGCTCCACGACATCGAGACAAGCAAACATTTTTACCGATCTCATTGGAACCAGGTAGGAGCGCACTTAAACGTAGAGCACCCCAGACCTACGTCTCTGGCGGTAAAAGCGCTTTCGGTAACCACCACGGTTACAGGGAGATGCCACCCTGGAACCAGCCAACCGAGAGGAATTTGTCTATAAGGAAATCTCAAATTCTTTCACTTTAGGAGAAAAAAGATGACCACAAAGGATTGTCCCAGCATCTTCAACTCTCGCTCCACATTTGAGACAGGCCAAGGCCCTGCGATTATGTACCGTCTGGATGCACTGGAAAAGGAAGGGGTAGCCAATGTGTCGAGACTGCCCATCTCTATCCGCATCCTCCTGGAATCAGTCCTGAGACAGTGCGATGGTTTTGCCGTCACCGAAGACCACGTTCTAACATTGGCCCACTGGAATGCCAAGGCCGTGGAGAAAAAAGAGATACCGTACAAGCCCGCCCGGATAGTGCTCCAGGATTTCACCGGCGTTCCAGCGGTGGTGGATCTGGCAGCACTCCGGTCTGCCATGCACAGGATGGGGGGAGACCCTTCCAAGATCAACCCCCACGTCCCCGCCGACCTGATCATAGATCATTCAGTGCAGGTGGATTATTTCGGCGTGTTGACCGCCCCATACCTCAACGCCAGGCGCGAGTTCGAGCGGAATCGCGAGCGGTACGCTTTCCTCCGGTGGGGGCAGGCCGCTTTCGAGGATTTCTCCGTCGTCCCCCCAGACACCGGCATCATCCATCAGGTGAACCTGGAGTACCTGGCGAAAGTCGTCCATCTGCGAAAGCAAAACGGCGAAGCGGTGGCTTTCCCCGACAGCCTTGTGGGAACCGACTCCCACACCACCATGATCAACGGTCTGGGCGTCCTGGGCTGGGGCGTCGGCGGCATTGAGGCAGAGGCAGCGATGCTCAGCCAGCCGATCTACATGCTGGTGCCTGAGGTAATCGGCGTCAGGCTCACGGGCGAGCTGCCGGACGGTGCTACGGCCACCGACCTCGTCCTCACCATCACCCAGATGCTAAGGAAGTACGGCGTGGTGGGCAAGTTCGTAGAGTATTTCGGCCCCGGGGTTGCCAAACTGAGTCTGGCGGACAGAGCCACCATCGCCAACATGTCACCGGAGTACGGTGCGACCATGGGATTCTTCCCCGTAGACGAGGAAACGCTACGCTACAT
>WFSD01000284.1 GCA_015486235.1 Anaerolineae bacterium | reverse complement strand
TCGCCGGGGACGTACAAGCTAAAGGTAATCTTCCCAGAGACGTACAAAGCAGAGGCGTTTGACGATGTCGATATCTCTGTATCGGCCGGGAGCACTATTCCTGTCGATTTCCCTGCGTTGAGGGAGTTCTTAATGTACCTGCCTGTACTGAGAAAGTGAAGTGTCTGTGGAAGCTGTTAGCAGCCAGCAGCCAGCCGACGGTGAAGCTCCCGCCGAAGCGTAATTTTCCGCGGATGGCCGGCGGCTACCAGCTCTTTTCTCCGCGCTTCCCGCGTGTTCTGGGTGACAGACTTTCTTGCCCATTTAGATAGAATACAAACGACCATCGGGCGCAAAGGTTACTTCTGCCAGATGGTCATTACAAACCGACTCTGGAGGTGATAGAGCGATGAAGAGAGTCCTGATAATAACAGGGACTGTATTGGTGATGTTAGTGCTTGCATGGACGGCTCTGGTTGGGGCCAGTCCAGCTGCTTCCCCGGCTGCGCCTGTCGACGCATGGCCCCCCACGCCGCCAGCGGGGAATGATCAGCCATGGAAGGCGGGGTTCGAGCCCGGCATATACCTGCTACATGACTATTCCATCGAAGACCCCTACAGGTATGGGCTCGTCGGCGGCGTAATTTACGTCAACTGGTCTGACGTGGAGGATCAGGTTCAGGGTCAGTATGACTGGAGCATGGTGGACAACTGGATTGCCCAGGAGGCGGCGTCGGGGAAGAAGGCGGGCATTGCCATTACCACCTATAACGGCCGCTCTGCTCAAAAGAATGGCTTCGCTAACGGCTTGCCAACATACATTCAGAACAACCCCAAAGCTGCCTATAAAGACATAGACGGCTGGGCGCTGCCGCTGTACTGGAAAGACGATTACCTGAACCCTTACCACGATTTCGTTCGTGCTTTGGGAGAGAAGTACAGAGACGATCCAAGGGTTGCCTGGATTGCCATAGGGCTAGGACGTTATGGCGAGCTCAGGGCATACGATCACGCTGACGACTGCCCGGACCATCCGGACCACGAGTTCATGGTAGATACCTATGGGTTCAACGTGAGCAAATGGCAGGATGCGGTCAAGAAGATGATAGATTTCTACGTGGACGCTTTTTCCGAGGATGGGGAACTGAAAAAAGAGCTTTTCGCCCAGACTGCTACTTACTCTTTCAGTGCGGGAGAAAGGCGTAATATGGCCAACTATGCAGCGGAGCATGGGGTAGGTCTCTCTATCAACGGCCTGTACCCTGACCAGGAGCAAGCCACCACAGATACCGCAGATCCTCTCAATCCCTACATCGGCCAATACGATCAGATATTCCTGTGGGGGGAGAAAGTCCCTATCGCCTTCGAGACCTATGATTACATGCTGTGCAACGAAAATCATCTTTACTGGGGGATTCTCAATGGCCTCGATAAACATCCTGATGTCTTCCGCTTGAGCATTGACCTGTTCAAGGATAGCCTGGGTAATGACCGTCCAGAGAACATGGCTATTATCAAATGGGCGAAAAATTATCTGGGCGCTACCATTACTAACACACCAAGCATCTGGGTTGCTATGAGAGAGCACCGCGACCCGTGGCAGGTATGCTGGCAGGCCAGGACTTCTACGGTCAACAGGCACTACTATCCTCAATGGGGCAACTATTCTTTCTGGCTTTACCAGGACGACTCGATCCCCGGCGGGCTGACTGTGCCTGAAACCTACATGACTACCACGCTGGATGGCCATACGCCTTTGCACCCTGAGGATCCACCGGGAATAAGCCGACCTCTGCACCCGAACCCTGCTCTCCCTCACGTAAAAGAAGCCTGGGTCATACGTCGTACCGACGAGGCTTCCGGAAATCCGTACATGTGGTTCAAGGTCGATGATCGCTACATTTTCGGCGGTTCCCACAGGGTAACCGTGACTGTCACTTACCTGGACATGTACACCGACACGTGGGACCTGAGCTACGATTCCGTCACTGGAGAGAAGATCGCCAGGCCTCTCGGTTCCTCAGTGGACTATGTTCAGAAAGAGGGGACGAAAGAGGTCCGCAAGGCGGTTTTCGTGTTGCCCGATGCCCGCTTTGCCAACGGTTTGACAGGTGGCGCCGACTTCCGGATCTCCAGCCGGGGCGACGGAGACGAGTGGATCCACATGGTAGATGTGACCGATGGCAGGTGGAAGCCCCCTGTTGAACCCACACCGATGCCAACAGCAACGCCTGTAGCTACTCCCACCCCAGCTACCGGTTCCGTTCATGGCCTGGTATGGAGGGATGCCAATCAGGATGGCACACCACAACCATCTGAGAGCGGAATACCGGCAGTGCAGGTGCAGGTGAAGAACCTGCAGGGCACCCCCATCGCTGAGGCTACTACGGACGCCAGCGGGCTCTACTCCATGAGCGGCATAGAGCCCTCAGCCATTCCGTACAAAGTGGTGGAGACGGATCCTGTGGGATGTACTTCCACGACTCCAAACGAAGTGATAAAGGTGTTCCAGGCCGGTGTCGACTGGGAGGTGAACTTCGGAGATTATTGCACACCCACACCCACTCCCACTCCGATACTGAACGACGATATTTACCTGCCGCTCTTGCTGAAATAAGATGCGCCGTCCTCTGACCGGTAAGAAAGAATATGTCTCGAATCGGAGGTGGGGGAGATCCCTTCACCTCCGGATGCTACCTCTCTTTGGATCGTTCCTCCTGCTGGGGTTCCTCTGGGCATGGGCTTCCGCACACGGGTGGAGCGTGGTAGCTTCTCCGAACGAAACGCCCACCCCCACATCAACGCCCCCGGCGCTGCAGGCACCCGCTGTCTTCGGCTATGTATACGAAGATCGCAATCTGGACGGGCACAGAGACCCCGGAGAGCCACCGGTTCCTATGGCCTACATCTCTTTGAAATACCGGGACGGGACCCCCGTAGCAGGGTTGATGACGAAGGATGACGGATTCTTTTCCTTCGATGCTATCACGGCCACGACTTACCTGGTGGAGGAGATCGACCCGCCGGGGATGGTCTCCACTTCCCCCAACCAGGTCTCCGTCGATCTCTCGGAAGGGGGAATCGTAGAGGTCGATTTCGGCGATCGAGTGCGCCCCACCCCCACGCCGACGTATACCCCTACGCCAAATCCAGCTCAACCGATTTCGCTGACTTGTGGCGCCGTCTATTCCGACGACACGCGCCGCGGGCTTTCTCGCATGAATGGCTATAGTTGCCGTCCTACCTGGGACGAGAGCGGGCCGGAATTGATCTACGAGGTAACGCTTGGCATCACCCAGCCGCTGACTGCTGCACTGGCTTACGATCCTGGACTCGACTTGGACATATTCCTTCTTACCGAGATGACGCCAACGGCGTGCCTGGACGGAGAGGATGTCTACATCTCCAGGGAATCCCTGGCTCCTGGCACGTACTACCTGGTAGTGGATGGGTTTGGCGGCAGCGCCGGGCCGTTCCACCTGCGCCTGGAGTGCCCGGCGCTGCCGCCAAACCCATCCACTACCAGGTAGTACGTGCCAGGAGCCAGGGATTCCCTGGAGATGTAGACATCCTCTCCGTCCAGGC
>WFSD01000283.1 GCA_015486235.1 Anaerolineae bacterium | reverse complement strand
GCCAGTAGCAGCTCGGCTAAATAATCTGGGCAATTCGTGTAATTCGTGTAATTCGTGCAATTCGTGTAATTCGTGGTTGCAACATCCGTGGTTGCAGTTCCTGACCGGTGATGCCGGTGATCAAGGCGGTTGCAGGTTGCACGTTACGCTTGTCCTCCGGTCGTATGGGTCTCATAAGAGCGGAGATGACATCCCCTTGTCACCCTGTCACCTTGTCTGTGCTTGTCCGTGCCTTTCCGTGGCCTCACCTGCGCTCATGACGCTGATTCGCGCTGACTTTTTCTTTTTGTTTTTATCTGTGTCATCTGCGTTATCTGCGTGCCATTTTAGACGTGTCATTTTAGGAACGTACAAACTGCCGCCAAAAGGACCTTCAAACCCCAGTCTGCGCAACTTGCGAACCACAGTTTGAGGTTTCTCGGGAGAAAGCCTGGGCACGCTCAGGCCGCCTTTTGCATCGCCAGGTCGCTGGCGTAACGCAAAGCGCAGCCATCAATGACCGGAATCTCATCTCCAAAACGTAGTGCTGTCAACACCCACCCTTCGATTGCGTCAAGAGCCATTTCCATAGCCTCTTCCCTACTTTCACCCCATGTCACACAACCGGGAAGATGGGAAACTTCCACCGTCCATGTGCCGTCATCATTCTCTATGAAAGCGGCATGACTCAGCGCCAACTGAACATATTCGCTGAAGGGAACAAACTTCTTTATATCAGTCTGGTTGCTCATGGTGGATTCTCTCTGTCTCCTTGTCACCCTATCCCCCTGTCTCCCTGTCTCAGAATCGCCGCTCCGATGATGCTGATGGCACTGTTTGACGCCGATTGTTTATCTGTGCCCAATTCACGGTACAAAACTTCAGTCATTACCTGGCTCCTCCCCTACCTGCGCCAACACTTCCAAAAAGTCCGCGAAGGCCAATAATTCGACCCGGAGATGTGGCCATAGCTCTGGCAGGGCCGACATAAGCCCTTGCATCTTTTCTGGTGCCAAATTCGTAGTGTAAACATTGCGCACAAGATGACGGAAACGGCGGAACTCATCCAACGCCACGACCTCCTCTTGTCCAATTACTGCGGGACGTACATCCGAAATATCCTGAGCCATTTGCTGAAGTAGGTCTCTATGCCAAGTGGGACTCTTCGGAAGGTTGTGGTTGATACGGCTGGCGATAAGTTCAAATAGCCGCTCAACCCCAGCATAGAAACCGTGTAAATTCAAAGCCACCGCGTCCAGATACATATCCTCTTCAGGTATCCGACTGGCCTTGGACCACGCAATCTGGGCTCGCTGGACGACACGTTCGATCTCCGGTATTTCGCCCCGAATCCGTTCAGCTAGCAGCCGGTAAGGGGATGTCATAATTCGATCCCGTAACGCTCGATCACCCGCTGCAAACTTTCCCCGGCCCTCTCGATCTCGATCAGGTCTACCGGACGCTCCTGGATCACATCCTCCACCAGTCGCCATGCCTCCCAGTAATCCTCTGCCGACAAGCCCTCGACCGCCAGGTCCACATCCGAATCCGTACGAAACCAAACATCGTCCGCCAGGGAGCCAAAGAGCACAACGCGACGAACACCAAAGCGCTCCTTTAGCAAAGCTGCTGCCCGACGTGCACGGGCTAACAGCCGCTCACGTGTACGCCGCTCGGTTGCTGTTGGTTTAGGCGGAGCGAACCGACGCCGATGAGCTTCTAGATAGCGCATCCACTCTTTTCGAGTCAAATCCAATGCAGTAGGCATAGTGTTCTCCCACTAACTGACCCGTTTCCCCTGCTTCAATGAGACGAGCCGGAAAGCCTCGACGATTCAAAAATCCTGAGCCCCACATGAGGGCATGCATGATTCCGACGGGTTACTCGGTCCCTCTGCCCCCTTGTCCCCTGGTCTCCTTGTCCCCTCGTCCGTGCTTGTCCGTGCCTTTCCGTGGCCTCACCTGCGTTCTATTTCAACCTGCGCAAAAGGTTCATCACGTCGCAGAATCAATTGGCTGCCCCTTTGGCGCTTCAGGTAAAAACCCGCCAGCTCGAGCGCCCGAACACACTCGCGTCCCGATATCACGGGCAACCTGCTCATACGGCCACTGTCAGAAGTTCGAACCGCTCCTGGGGCACCGGCAGCCCATCCTCTTCGAGTGCAGCAATGTATCCCTCAATAGCCTCACGAATGTTTTGAATAGCCTCCTCTTTAGTCTTGCCCTGGCTAATGCAATCGGGCAATGTGGGGCACTCGGCCACCCAATAGCCGCCCTCTCCCGGATAGATGATCAGTTGACGCATCATTCGACCTCCGTTCAAGCCTATCCCCGCCGCTTCTCCTGGCAGCCTCATCTGCGGATGTCATCTCCGTACCACCAACAGGTACTAACTCGGCGACCACCGCTTGACGCACCAACCAGGCACTGTTCTCTCGGACGAAGCCTGCCTCCTCCAACACTTCGGCCAGGGTCTCCATCGTCTCACATTCTTCCAAGAAAGCTTCCAGCGCTTCACGCAAGGACCTTCGGGACTCTTTGGTCGTCTCCCCCAAGTTAATTCCCTTGTCCCTTGGTCACCCCGCCTCCTTGTCCGTGCCCTTCCGTGCCTCCCCGTGGCCTCGCCTGCGCTCGTCGCCCCGGCACTGTTCCCATCACCTTGTCCCCTGGGCACCCTGTCTCCCTACATCACCCGGCAGCCCAACCTTAGGGAGTCTGGCGTGAGCAAACGGCTCTTGTAAATCACTGGTCATCTCCAGCAATCGTTCCGCGATTTTCTCCCGTTCCAGCTCCCATTTCCTCACCATAGGCTGGTCATGGGTCACAATAATATGGACACCCAAGATCTGACCGGCATCGTCGGTCCCGAAGGTGCCCAAAGCCAACACCTTAGCATCCTCCCGAGTGAAAGTCCTTTCTCTCAAACGTCGTACCCAGCGTTTGAAGTAGCGCGCGGGATATAGAACTTCAACGCGCTTCAAGAACATCAACATCTCAGCCGGCGCAATCTGATGACGGTGTGCCTGAAGCAGGTTGAACGCCTCCACCGGGAGGAATAACCGCTGCTCTTTCCTCCGCGCCAGGTGGACGAGCAGGATCGTCTGCTGTTCCTCCTCCGACAGCGCCAATCCTCGCACCAGAGCAGATACTGCTTCAAAGTACCGACGGACAACGCTTTTATCTAGCAACAAGCGCGTCTGGCTGGACATCATGCTCTTCGATGCTCTCAATCTCCACATCGAACTCGGTGTAGAGTCGGTCCCAGAGTGCCCGTCGTTCCTCATCTGGGAGCGCTTGATACTCTCGCCATGTCACTCCCCCAAAGTACGGCTGATCGGCTGGCGGAGCGTGACCGCCATACAGCGCGATGGCCTCCTCACGCACTCCCTTCAGCACTGTTCCGGCTTCATCAGCCGTAACACCGTAGGGGAAGTGGGGAGATACGGCTGCCGCAGGCAAGATACGGATCTCTCCCTCTCCCACCACCACCCGAAGACGCTCCCCCAACCGTGCTTGTCGCAGCAATTGTTCTCCAATCCATAGTCCTTTCTGCTCTTCCAACAGGATCGTCTCCCTCATTCTGCACCTTCCCAACTATTGAGCCTGCCATTCTCTTTCAAATACGAGGCCTGCCCCGTCTCCTTGTCTGTGCTTGTCCGTGCCTCCCCGTGGCCTCACCTGCGCTCGTCGCCCCGGCACTGTTCCCATCACCTTGTGCCCTGGGCCCCCTGTCCCCTTGTCCCTTCCTCGTCCTATTTGACCGAAAACCATTCTTCACGCGATATGCCAGCCTGCCGCAAAAGCCGGGCGAGCAAATTGGCCCCGATGACGCTGCGATGAGGATTCGGCAAAATCAGACGACGATTACCTCGCCACATAAACTCATGATTGCCCCCAGCATAAGGCCCATCAAACCCCAGTGCCCTCAAGCGCCTTATAAAGTCTCGCCGAGAGACAGGCCCTAGACGCTCAGACATCATGCAGCCAGCAACTCGGGAGGGCGAATTTCAATACCTTCAAGAGGGGGAATCGGCAATCCCTTCGCCAGACTAAAGAGAAGCCAATCCTCGAGAGCGCTGGCAAGATTGCGGCGGCAAGCCTCGAGCGTCTTGCCCGTCGCCCACACGCCGGGCAATTCAGGAATCTCGCCATAATAGGGCTCATCATCCTCGATGAGTTCGTAATGAGCGCGTTCCATGGCTTTATTGAGATATTCAGTCAACATTACCTGCCTCCGGGATTACATTATACCACATGGCTTTTATCGCTTCATCGCCCTTCCGTGCCTTTCCGTGGCCCGTGCCTTTCCGTGGCCCGTGCTTTTCCGTGGCCTCACCTGCATTCGTGACGCCGGCCCTCTCCCCCATCACCTTGTCCCCCGGTCACCCCGTCACCTTGTCTCCCCATCCGTGCTTTTCCGTGACTTTCCGTGGCCCGTGCTTTTCCGTGGCCTCACCTGCGTTCTATTCAGATGATCTCGTCATGTAATTTGCGCACTCTTTGATGTAATTTACTAGTCAACTTGGCTGATAGATGCAGTTTCATCCGCTGCTTCTGCTGAAACAACAGCCAGTACGCCTTCTATCATCATAGCCTCATGAGGCAACACATTGGCCTCATCCCCATCATGAACATGGCGCGGATGTGTTGGGACCTCCGGGTGATGGGACGCGTTATCCCACCGCTTGTGCAAATTGCCAGCAGCATCCTGCCAGTGAAAACTATACTTTCCCACCCGTACGGATCCAGACACGACCTGAAAAC
>WFSD01000282.1 GCA_015486235.1 Anaerolineae bacterium | reverse complement strand
GGCACCGAGATGGCAGGAAGCCCTGCCAGGGCGTTGGGCAGCGACAGGCTGTCGGTAAGATACATAGCCGTGGGATCTTCCGCGAATTTCCCTATCTGGAATGCCACCATGGGTATCGTCGGGGCCACGAGAACGTCCACTTTCTCGAAGGCCCGGTCGAAATCCTGTTTGATGAGGGTGCGGACTTTCTGGGCTTTCAGGTAATACGCGTCGTAGTATCCGGCGCTGAGGGCGTAAGTGCCCAGGAGGATTCTCCGGCGCACTTCGTCGCCGAACCCGGCGGCGCGGGTCTTCCGGTACCCATCCCACAGGTCCTCCCCCGAAATGGAGAGGCCATACCGGATGCCGTCGTAGCGGGCCAGGTTCGCCGATGCCTCGGCGGGGGCTATCAGATAGTAGACTGGCACGCCGTATTTTGTATGAGGCAGAGAGACTTCCTCCGCCTCGGCACCCATCTCCTCCAGCTTTTTCACCGCTATTCTCACTGCCATCTCGACGCCGGGTTCCATTCCCTCGGTGAAGTACTCTTTCGGCAAGCCAATTTTCACCCCCTTGATTTCCGGTATCAGCGCTTTTGTGTAGTCTGGCACAGGCGCTTTTACCGAGGTGGAGTCGTGGGGATCCCACCCGGCGATGACATTGAGTATCAGGGCAGCATCCTCCACGTCTTTCGCCATAGGCCCCACCTGGTCCAGAGAGGAAGCGAAAGCGATGATCCCGTACCGGGATACCCGTCCGTAGCTGGGTCGCAGCCCCACTATGCCGCAAAAAGACGCAGGCTGCCTGACGCTGCCGCCGGTATCCGTCCCAAGGGCTCCGATTGTGGCGTGAGCGGCCAGGGCCGCTGCGCTCCCGCCGCTGGAACCGCCAGGCACGCGGCCAAGGTCCCATGGATTGTGAGAGGTGAAAAATCCAGAGTTCTCCGTGGACCACCCCATGGCAAACTCGTCCAGGTTCGTCTTGCCAACGAGGACTGCGCCTGCATCCTTCAGCCGAGAGTAGGCGGTGGAATCGTAGGGCGGAATGTAGCTTCCCAGGATTCTGGACGCAGCGGTTGTCCGGACACCTCTGGTGCTGATTATGTCCTTTAGGGCCATTGGCACGCCCAGGAGTGGGGCGTCCTCGCCCCTGGCCCGGCGGGCGTCCGCCTCTTTTGCCTGTTCCAGAGCCTCGTCCGGCGTTACCGTGATGTACGCCTTGAGCTTTTCGTCTACGGCATCGATCCTGCTAAGAACCGCCTGGGTGATCTCTACCGAAGAGATTTCCTTCCGACGCATGAGGTCCAGCGCTTCGTGAATGGTCAGACGATATAGTTCCAATCCGGAAAAGACCTCCTTGGACACTCTAGATTTTGTTTCGTCAGAGAGCGTTCGGCAACTCCCTCTCCCACGAGTACCCAATGAAATTCGGCACTTGAGGCGCCTTCGGCGCCGATCAGAGCGCTGCCTGTGCCGAGAGTGCTCTTTCGACGTAGGTGCGTTCTGAGCGATACGACGCACCGTTCGGCGGGCGTAGCCCGCCTAGAGAACCGGATTCATCCGGTGGAGAACAAACAACAATAAGATTGTTGAGTGCCGATGTGTATACAGTTTGTTCCTTAGCAGGAGCGCCAGCGACGAAGAATCTTGGCCGCTCTTTTCAGATACCTTTGGCATGTCCAGGGCATTGCAAGATTCTTCGCCTCGGCATGTGGCTCAGCAACGCTGAGCCACTGGCCTCGGCTCAGAATGACGCTCGAACCTAGTCAGCGCTTATGCACCGCCGTCCTACTCCTTGCATACAGTTTTCGAATTCTCCCGTCAAAGAAAGCGATCTCTTCAGGCACCCACCTCGCCGAGCCAGCTACGAGCTGCTTCTACCTCGGCCCTGGCCTCAGAAAGGTCGGATGGCCCCACACGCAAAGGGATGCCCAAATCCAGGAAGCGTTCTTTGAGCTCCAGTTCGTGCATCCCCATGAGCTCCGCAGCCTTCCCCAGGTTGATGTTCCCGTCCATGTAAGCCCCTATCACCAGAGCCCACCGAATCTCTTCGTCTTCGGAAAACAGACGTTCTATAGCGGCCTCTACCAGATCGGGGCGGTACTGATTCAGCTTGAGCATCTGCTCTATGGCCCACGCAGGGCTTTTGACAGGGGAATCGATAGACACGTCATCTACCTCCAGAGACGTCTCGTACTCAAGACGCCCGTCCCAGAATGGATTTGACCTTGAAGAACCCATCCTCGGTATCTGGGGCGTTGGATAGCACTTCTTCACGGGTGAGGGAAGGTGCCGGGATGTCGTCCCTCATCACACTTCGCACCGGCAGGACAGTAGCCGTCGGGGGAATAGCCTCTGTATCCAGTTCTTGCAGTTCCGCCGCGTACCCCAGGATCACGGTGAGCTGGTGACTGTATATCTCTTTCTCCTCATCCGTGAGGGAAAGCTTCGCCAGCGCGGCAATGTGTTCTACGTCTTTTACGGTCAAAGCCATTGGGCGCACCTCCAAGTGTTACTTTTCATGAAAGGATTATACACCGTGGCGGGAGGTGGAGCAAACGGTTATGGCTTTTCTTCTTTTGCCAGCGGGCCTTGCTCGGCCTTGGGAGTGCGAAGCAAATCCTGGGGGCCCGTAGGGCCCCCAGGAGCCCCCTGAACCGTCGTCGGCCTTTCGATTTGTTTCGGAAGTCCTTGTGTCCATCTAGACGGAATTTCCCATGGTATGCTATAATTGATGGTATTCCTGGGGCATTGATCGACCTGGCCTCTCTGTGCAGGATTTCCTCCACAGCCGAATAAAAGCAATCGGCTCGACGTTTTTTGAGTAGCAGGGATAGAGCGAACAAGGAATCTGACAATGGATGCGCCAGCCGGAACGAAACAGAGGAATCCTGATCTTTGTCTCGACGAAGAAGAATTGTTGGAGCTAAGCCGGCATGGAGACCAGGATGCGTTTGCTGTCCTGGTGCATCTTTACTACAGACGTGTTGTGAGCATCGGATACCGTCTTACCGGAGATGTAGCCCTGGCTGAGGACATCGCGCAGGAGACATTTCTGAAAGTGTGGAGCAATCTGCGGGGATTCGTCCCGCAGTCGAGCAGGAGCTTCCAGGCGTGGGTGCTCCGGATTGCGCACAACACCGCTGTGGATTTTTACAGGCGGCACAGGCCCACGGCCGATCTCGACGGGAAATTGGAGGATAGAGGCCCTACGCCGGAGGTGCAGGCGCTTCGGAATGAGAGGGATAGGGCGGTGCAAGAAGCGATCTCCCGGCTGCCTGAGCGCAGCAAAGAAGTGTTGGTCCTTAGAGAGTATGGCGGGCTCAGTTATGCGGAGATGGCCGAGACCCTGGAGATCCCTATCGGCACTGTGATGTCCAGGCTGAATTACGCCCGGAACGCCCTCAGGAAAGAGCTCGCTCCCTACATGGGATCTGTGGATTTGTGAGGGATGGACATGGAAGGGGATCATTTCACAAGGGAGGAATTGGCCCTCTGGCTTGATGGCGAGATGGACCGGGTTACTGGCGAACGGGTCAGGCAGCATGTGATGAGATGCCCTGTCTGCCGCGCAGAAGTGGAGATGCTGCGCCGGTTGTCGGTTCTGCTATCGTCCGCCGGGCTTCCAGAGCGGTTGGAGGCGGGTGAAGAAGAACTGTGGCGGAAGCTGGCATCCCGAATCGCCCGCACTCGCTCTGAACGGGATTGGCTCGTGCCTTTGCTGAGCGTTTTCCTGTATTTCTCCTGGCAGGCAGCTTCGATGATTTTCATTGCAGTGGGCCTGGCGTCCTTTCTCGGGATGCCTGTGCCATATTCCTGGGTGTTGGATGCCGTGACCGACGCTCTCCAGGCTTTTGGCCTGGCGTGGGTCGTCGGACTGCCTGGCGGAATGTTGAACCTTGTGGGAGGCAGCGGCTCCCCCTGGTTGGAATGGGGAGTGTCGGCGTTTTTGTGGGGGTCGTTCCTTGCCGGGATCGCTGCTCTGTACGGTGGATGGCTTGCTTCTCAGTGGCGCGGAGGATGCCCGATGAAGAAGTTGGCCGGACGCCGAGAGGATATCTTTGTCAGTCAGACCCAATGATGGGCGTCATGCGTTTAGTGCCTCGGGACCAGAAATGGTGCAGCAGGTATTTATCGGAGGAGGGCAATGGATCACATAGGCATTCTGAAAAGAGCGTATCACGTGGCCGTGAAGTACCCCATACTCTGGGTGTTTGGCTTTTTTGCCACGACGGGGGGTGGCATCGGCGCGCGGTTCCCCACTTCCTGGAATTTCGATCACAGGGGGCCCCTCAACTTCCCATGGGGCAGGGGAAAAAGCCCTGACGAATTTTTCCGCCGACTTCTCGGGGAACTGAGTGGTTTCGACTTCCGGGCGCATCTCGCAATCCTCTTGGGAGTCATCGCATTCTTCTTGATTCTCTTCTTGATCTGGATCGTGCTTCACTACGTGGCGGAGACAGGATTGTATCGGTCGGTCTTCGGGCTGGAAGAATCCGGCGAGCGCCCTACGTGGTACAGAGGGTGGCACCTGGGGTGGAGTTGCAGGGCTTTGCACGTTTTCCTGGTCGATTTGGTCGTGTTCCTGACGATGGCATTTGTGATCGCCCTCTCGGTTATTGCAGGCATAGCGCTGTTTATGGGCCTGAGTAGAGGTGGAAAGCCTGGCATCGGAACCATCATTCCCCTGATCCTGTTCGGCCTGGCGGGATTGCTGGTGGTGTTAGTGGCGCTCATTGTCTTCTCGCTGGTGGATGTCCTGGCCCGCATCCGGGCCGCCGTGTCCGGACAAGGTGTCCTGGATGGCATAGCCTGGGCATGGGAGGCGGTCACCAACAGGTGGCAAGACATCGGCATCATGTGGTTGCTGATGGTCGGCGTTGCGATATTATGGGGGCTGGTGATAGTGCTTGCCATGATTGTGTTGGCGCTCATCACTTTGCTGGTGGCAGTACTCCCGGGATGGCTGATCTGGAAAAGCACGGAGAGCATAGTCCTGGCGTTTACAGTGGGCGGGGTGCTTGGTTTGATATCTTTCGTGCTTCCCCTCGTGGTGGTCGAATCGGCATTTGGCACGTTCAGGGAATCGGTGTGGACACTGGTTTACAGGGAGTTGATATCCGTCGAGGAAGTCGTCACCTGAGCAGCAGCATAATGGGGGCCAGTGGATCGGCCCCTTCCTCCTTTGGTATGCGTTTCAGGGATGGATACTCGTACATCCCAACTGCCATCCTCAGCGTTCCCTTTGGAGGCGGTGGGAAATCGGCCCACGTGATCAGGTAATCACCTTTCTGCCAAACGCCGGATGACGTCGGGGTGTCGTGCATCATCGCCGGCTTCTGCTCGTCGTCGATGTACAGGTGGTTGAACTGGTGGAATTCTCCTACCGCTGGCCTCCCATCGATTCTCCATAGCGTGATGAATCTGAGTTTATCTCCGTGCGGATGCGTTTTCCACCCCTCCAATCGGGCACCGTTTGCCAGTCTTACCGGCTTTACGCGGTGGAAGCCAGCAGGGGAAACTTTTCCTCCCATACGAACGACCAGGTATGGATATTCTCCTCTGCGCCTCGGAACGTACTCCGCCTTCGTAGTGCCAGGAAACAGGTTCTCGAATTCCTTCCACGCGGGCATCCACGGAGCCACGAAAAGGAAGTTTGTCGCTTTGTCTGGCAGGACGAGCGAGCACGTGCCGTCCACCAATCTGTGCGGATAGCCCCACAGCAATACGTCTATCACTGCGGCGTCTCCATTGAAGCGCGGGTCTGCCCCCGGGACGACAGCGATCACTGGTTTTCCATCCTTTACTGCCTCCGCAGCGTGGATGTGATACTCCAGAGGAGCGCTGATGCCTCCGGGCGTTGCTTCTCTGCCCGCTATCTCCAGCCCGCGGGCGAAAAGTGTTCCCTGGGCCAGCGACACCCCCACGGTCAGCGCCAGCATAATCGCTTTTGCGTTATGCTTTGGCATTGCCGAGACAGCGTACCCCGCTGCCAGGAACCATGCCGGCAGGGAGATAAGTTGGTAGTGAAGGTTTGGCTTGGAGAAATGGAACATCCACAGCATGGGCCCCGCCAATGCCCATAGCAAGACCGTCGTGGTGAGGTAATCCTCCTTCTTGCGAGCGACTCTGGCAAGCATCATGGCCAGTCCGGCGGACGCCAGCAGCAATATTGCTCCTCCAGATGCCACGGCAATATCACCTGTGCTCAGGTGCCATTTCTGGCCCAGGAAAAGCCAATCCCAGTTGTATCCTGCAGTCATCACGATGACCTGCTTGATGCTTTCCATGCCGGCCCCGAGACTTCCGGCGGCATTGGACGGTGGGAGAATTTTCCCGTCGAATAAGAGGAGCAGGAACGGCATGGCAGGGATCGCCGAAGCTGCAAGCCCGGCAGCCAATGGCAGGAATTTTTGTCTCGACCGATACAGGACTGCCAGCAAGAGGGTAAGGATGAGCAGGACGGATCCCGCGTAGTGTACCTGAAGGACGAATCCGGCAAGGAATCCATAGACAATGAACGCCAGCGCTTTTCGGTCTTCCAGCGCCAGCATGCCGGTTGCTGCCCAGAGAACTGCCAGCGGGATCAGCAAATCCTGAGACCAGATGCTTCGGGAGTAGAACGAGGCGTATGGGGAGCCCGCCAGGAGCCATGCGGCGACTGCACCTGCCCACGGCCCCCGGATTTCGCGTGCAATCCACCATAGGACCAGCACCGCGGCCAGATTCAGCACTACCACGTAAGCAATGGCGAAAAGAGGGCTTGTGGAAATAGCATATGGGATTGCGAAAAGCCATACCGATGCGGGCATGTTTGGAATCCCCGCCGAGGAGATCATGCCGATGGTTGGCGCTTTCCCCATGCGCGCCAGTTCCAGGGCAAGCTTGCTGAGGCGTGCCTCGTCATATGCGAATGGGTTGACCCCCATCCACCCAAAACGCAGTATGCCGCCCCACACCAGAGCACCTGCTAGCGCTGCTGCTTCTGCAATCCGCCTGCGATTCAACCCTGTTTCCTTTGTTTCGGAGCGATATATGTGGTTTCGGAATCCCGCCTGGGGAGGCCAGCACACCCCGGTCCGGGAAAACGAAGTAATTCCTGGGGGCCCGTAGGGCCCCCAGGAATTAACCTGCCTTTCGGGAGGCTTTCGTCAACCCCTGGCAAGCCGCAGCACAAGTCTTGTATCGAGTGTGAGTCCTCCCAGGAGCACTTTTGGGCTCCGATTTGCTTCGAAATCCCGGTCCCTGCTTGTGCTTTTGCGCCCTCCCCTGCGAGGCATTTGTCCGAGCAGTTCAGGCCAGATTAAAAACAGGTCGGCTCCCCGCCGACCTGTTGACGACAGAATTGCCTCCAGAGGAAGAATCACTCTTCCTTGGGTTCTTCCTCGCCCTTGGCAGCTTTCCCCTTGGCAACCACCTCTACCTCGCCGGCCTCGAGAGCTTCTGCTTCTTCTCTTTCTTCCTCCTCCTTCTCGAGTTCGGCAATCTTGGCGGCGCTTACGGTCAGGTTTGCGATGACCTCTTCCTCATCCGCCATGGCTTCGACACCCTTCGGCAAGGCTATGTCCCTGACCTGTACCACTTTTTCCATGCTGTCGAGCGAGGAAACGTCTGCTTCCAGGTACTGTGGGATGTCCTGAGGCAGACACTCCACCTCGATCTTGTCCAGCACCTGCAGCAAAATCGCCTCGTTCGTCGCCACAAGCGGGGATTCGCCCACGAGCCGGATGGGGACCTCCAGTCGCAGTTTCTCGCTCATCCTGACCGCCTGGAAATCCGCGTGCAACAGGGAGAGCCTGACTGGATCCCTTTGCACTTCTCTCATCAGCACCATTGTGGGCCTCTCGTTCCCTTCGATTTCGAGGGCAAGGAGCCTGCTCTTTGCCCCGTTGTGGATAACCCGCTCCAAGTCTATCGATTTCACTTTTATGGCCCTGGTCTCTGCTCCGTGGCCATAAATTACTCCAGGCACCCACCCCTCTTTGCGCATGTACTTCACGTGTCGTCCGATTACGGAACGCTCATATGCTTGTAGTTCCAGCATCTCAGCCATGGGTTTCAACTCCCTCTCGAGATTTACAGCTGCTAATCACACAGCTGGACTTTTGACAATCGGGCTGCCCTGCCAGGCTGAGCTTTTCGCCTTGAAGGCAGAAAAGAAGGGATGGTACATCTTGTAGTCGGGCGAAGCCTGACCAGAAGATGTACCCATTTCTTCTTAGTCATCTACCAAGCGTGAAGCCCCAGAAGGCTCCGTTTCCGCTTTGTCAAAAGTCCAAACACAAGTGTGTTGCAGAATGATTGCTTTACGACTCTCCGATGCACGCCGGATAAAACCACAATTACACATTGTAGCCAATAGCAGGGGTTTAGTCAAGAATCCTTTGCTCTCGGAAAAGGCTGCGTGATAAAATGTGCGCATGGGAAAGGACGATGTGATAAGCGAGACTGTAGCCTCATACGACATCACGGCGGAGCAGTATACGGAAGAGTGGTTTGACCGTGGTTTGGATGATCATCTGGCGCGCTTTGCGGAAATGCTCCCGCAGGGCGGCTGCGTGCTGGATGTGGGCGGCGGTCATGGTCGGGATTCGCTGGCGCTGGCCCTCATGGGCTTCGACATGTTCCTGATAGACCTTTCCACTCGCCTGATGGCTGCAGGGCGCAGGCGGGGGGTTGCAGTGTCTATGGCGCAGGCGGATCTCCGGTTCATGCCTTTTCGCGATGCCTGTTTCGATGGTTTGTGGGCATGTGCGTCCCTCGTACATCTGCCGCGGGCGGATATGGCTCCTGCCCTGCGGGAAATGGCGCGGGTGACAGCTCCAGGCGGTGTCTTGTTCCTTTCCATGCGTACCGGCAGAGGTTCTGGCTGGGAATGCTTGCAGGGCGGCCTCAGGCGCTTTTACACCTACTGCAGCGGGGACGAGGTAATTGGATGCCTGACGGAATCCGGCTGGGATCCTTTGTCCTGGCAGGAAGATCCACCTCACTGGTTCTCCGTTCTGTCGCGGCGGAAGGAGATCCCATGAAATGCCTCAGGCAGCCCTCCGCACTGGCTTCTGTCTTTCTGCTCGTAGCCTGTCGAGCATCTTCGCGAGATGTGGAGATTGGCTCCAGAGACTCCGGAGAACGAAGTAATTCCTGGGACATTAGTGGCTTGTCAGACTTGTGTCAGTGGGTGATGGGCAGGCGAAGAGGGGGGGCTGCAGGTCGCCCCTGCGTCTACCGCATTGCGGGTATTGTCGGAATAATCGGTGGCGCTCAAAAGCAGTGGGATGACTTTGGGCGGGAATCGGAGGGCGAGCCGTCTGGCTCGCCTGGTCGGGCCGGACGGCCCGACCTGGTATCATATACGACGAGGGGGTAGACCGGGCTCGACCTCGTGCTACCAAGCTCGCTATGTAGACAGGTCGCCCCCTCGTGGCTAAAATAGCATTATAG
>WFSD01000281.1 GCA_015486235.1 Anaerolineae bacterium | reverse complement strand
CCACCAGCCGGAAGGTGTCTCCCGGCTTGATACCGTATTTCTCTCGAAGTTCGGAAGGTAGGGTGAGAGTTCCCCTCTTTCTAACCTGAACCGTCAGTTCCATGTTCCCTCCTGTGAAACAGAAATTCTGCATCATCAGTATATGCGATCTTGTGGCTACGTGCAACTCTCGTTTCGGAACGGCCTGATTTCGGTGGGTACAGGCGGGGAAAACAACCGTGTCAGGAGGGTTGGAAATTTTATGCGACGTAGTTCAGGCAGGATAATCGGGCAGAAAAAGGACATTTTGGGCATGTTTTCGGCCATCTTGCGTCGCCCAACATAGTTTGTGCGACTATTTTATGAGACGCATCCGGAGCAGGCAAATCACAGCGAAAACGCACTGTACCCATGCCGGATTCGCTTCCTGACGACTCTCTGTATGTCTGACAAGCAAGCCCTCAGTGAGGGGCAGCGCGTTGCATGTCTGCCCCGGCCCCCTTGCCGGCGTGGATATGGAATCCGCGAAGGGCGCCAGTTGGGCTTTTAGAAGATAGATGGTATACTTTAACAGAGGAATTACGCTTGCCGTTTGGTTCGAGAGAGAAAGGAGGCACGAGTATGGGGACAGAACCATTGCCGAAGCTGGTCGAAGAGCTTCCGGTTTCTGAACGGAAAACGGTCAGGGAATTCGTAGAATTCTTGCTGACCAAAAAGCGCAGATCGGGAAGCGGGAGGAAGCTTCGCCAGGACTGGGCAGGCATTCTGCGGGACTACGGTGACCGGTTCACGTCTCTCGAACTTCAGCAGAAGGCGCTGGAGTGGAGGAGCGAGTTCTAGTGGTCTGTCAACTCTCTTTGTGGGCACAGGTGCCTAAGCCGAATGCGGGCATCGGCCGTGGTAAACCGCCAGTCCACCGATTTCTCGGACTCGTTACGTTCAACATACCAGGCCTCCGTCTCCTGCCCGAGCGTTTCCAGGTCCGGAATCCTCCGACCCAAACATTGCTTTGTAAGCGCTGAGAGCTCTATTTCCACAATGTTCAGCCAACTGCCATGCTTGGGAGTGTAATGAAAATCCAGTCGCTTCGCTAGTGATCGGGCTTCCTCCGGCGGGAACGCCTGGTACAAGGATGTAATGGTGTGAGCATTGAGATTGTCACACACCAACACCACTTTCTCTGCACCCGGATATCGCTCTTCTAGCAAATAGCGGATTTCCTTTGCCCAATCTATGGACGTCCGATGCTCTCGTACCGACACACGTCGCCATCCCACCAGAGGCTCCGTGAACAGGAAGATGCTCGCCGTGCCATTACGTTCATATTCATAGTCGAACCGTTCCGGCTGTCCCGGCTTCTTGGGACCATAAGGGCTATGGTACACCTCCACGACATCCTCCATGTGGGCAACAAAAGATGCACTCTGCTCAGGCGGAATAACGTAATATTCCTTCAGATGAGGCTTGAGTTCGTTTTTTTAACACCTGACGCACCGTTTCATGGGAAATAGCTGGGACGATATCCAACTCCACAGCCCTTGAGGCCAGCAGCCGCAACGTCCAACGTGCATGACCAGCGGGAGGAGGACCACACCGCAAGGCAATAATCCGGGCTTCCACTTCTCCGTTCACTACCCGCGGTATTCCTTTTTGCTTCTTGCGCCCCAAAGCCGCTTCTAACCCTTGCTCAACAAATCGCCGGCGAACATTCGCAACAGTGTTGACATGGCAGGAAAATGCCTGCGCAGTTCGCTCATCCGTCCAGTTGGGACCATCGGCATCTACCTTGAGCAAGATGTTGGCATGTTTGATTTTGTAAGCCGCTGCTTTCCCAGTAGATATCAGCTCTTGCAAGTCCCGCCGTTCTTCATCCGTGAGACGAACAATGTATCGCTTCTCCATGAGTGCTCCCTCCAGGGTAAAGTTTTCCTCTCCCCTAAAGTATAACCAATAAATTCATCTCTGACAAACCACTAGAGCATTGCTGCGGAGAAGTCTGGACGTCTTTCGGCAGGCAGGAGACCGGCGAGAGATGGCTTTCGCCCTCTGCACCCTGGGGGCCGTGGCCAGCGCCCAGGCAGAATACGCCGAAGCAAGAGGGTTGTGTGAGGATAGCCTCTCCCTTTACCGGCAGATGGACGATTCCCTTGGGAGCGCCCGGGCTTTGAGCCAGCTCGGTGCCATTGCCCGCATGAGGGGGAGGCACTCAGAGGCAAGACACTGCATGGAGCAGACCTTGGCTCTGGCCCAGACCGCGCAGTTGCACCGCATGGAGGCCATAGCACTGAACGGCCTGGGCACCGTCTTTGGCGAACAGGGTGACTGGTCCACGGCTTCAATGTACTTCGAGCGGGCTCTACAGGTCTACCGGGAGTTGGGCGACCGGCGAAACGAGGGTAGCATGCTCAGCAACCTGGGGTATATGTGCCTACAGTTGGGAGACTACGCACGGGCCAAGACTTACTTCGAGGAGTCATTGCTCATCTGCCGCGAGATCGGCTTTCGAGGTCTGGAGGGCCTGATCCTGGTGAACCTGGGGTTGCTGTTCCACCACCTGGGTGACGACGAAGCCGCCCGTGAGTACAGCCAAAGGGCTTTACAGATCACACAGGACCTGGGCGAGCGCCATATTCAGGCTTATGCCCTGACCTTCCTCGGACATGCGCTGGCGGGGCTGGGGCACCTGACGGAGGCCACGGGGGCGTACGGAGAGGCCCTGGCTCTGCGGCGGGAGTTGGAGCAGCCCAACCTGGCTACGGAGCCTCTGGCCGGCCTGGCCCGGGTATCCCTGGCCCGAGGGGACCTGCCCCAGGCCCAGGCTTGGGTCGAGGAGGTTCTGGACTACCTGGCGGGTCACACCCTCGACGGCACCGAGGACCCCTTCCTGGTCTACCTCACCTGCTACCGCGTCCTGCGAGCGGCTCAGGACCCTCGAGCCCAACCTCTCCTGGGTACCGCGTACGACCTGCTCCAGAAACAGGCCGCCAGAATTGACGATGAAGCGCTGCGGTACTCGTTCCTGGAGAACGTGGCCGCTCATCGGGAGGTTGTGGGCGAGTTGACAGGGAGGGCGGGGCGCGGATAAAGAATCCATGTTGGCACACTGCAGCCGCTCCGGGGGACAGAAGGTAGCACACGATCACGTCGGAGCCAAGTCTCCCCGGTGTGCCTTTCGCGTCCGCGTCTCCTCCGAGCGATGGCAGTTCGGAGTGCGCTTAGGTCCACCTCCACTGCAAACCGCGACATAGGGGAAATTCCCCATAGACAGACCGCCTCCTGCGCGCTATACTGGATGGTGAAAGTGTAGGCCTGCACGGATTGACGGAGCTGAGACAGACCTCCGGAAATCCAGCAAGTGTGATATGGAGGTAGCGAGAATGAACAAGCGTAGATGGATTTCCGTGCTGATAGCGGTCGTGTTGCTCTCTGCAGTATCTGTTGTCGTGAGCACGGCGGACATCGCCCCCCGAGTGCTCATTTCTCCGGGGCCTACCGTGCTCGACCCGCAACATCACATGTCCGAGGGCTCTTTCGAGAACACCACCCTCACTCCGGAAGGGATCACCCTGGCCCAGGTGAACGGGGGTTACGTCGTCACCGGTACGTGGACCTCGCCTGTGTTCGTGGCCAGTCATACCCCGGTTTGGGGACGCCTGGCCTGGGATGTGGACCTGGGGTACGAGGAAGAACTGGTCAATGGGGGATTCGAGACCGATGCAGATGGGGATGGCCTGCCCGATGGATGGACCCCCGACCCCCAGGCAAGCGATTATATGACCGCGACCCTGGTCAGCGGTGATGCCTGGGAAGGTCGGCGCTTTTTCCGCCTTCGCATGAAAGGGGGCCGGCTTTCCTCCAACCTGTTTGCGTATCACCAGCATGTCGTGGCCGCGGCGGGAAACACATATGTGCTGATGGCCCGTGTCCGTTGTTCTCCGGCATTCGCTCGCACGGCCACGGCAGCGATGCACGTCACCGTGTACCGGGATGGGCACTGGTACGCATCTCGTGCCGCTTATCTGCGGGCCTGTTATTCAGACAGCCTCAACTATCGCCATGGTACTTCCATCTGGCAGCCCACAGAGATCGTCGTTCTGACCCTGCCTTCGGATAGCGCCACCTACACGTTCCGGGTGAGTACTCTGTTCAAGCCTTTTATCGGCGAGGCAGAGCCTGCGGGTTACATCGACGTGGACGGCGTGCGCCTTCTGCGCCTGCCCCCTGCGTGGGTGACGTTCCAGGCGCGTTCTTCCCAGGACGGACGTACCTGGACCGAATGGACCCCCGCCCGCTATCTGCATCACGGGGACAGGGAGACGGCTTTCTTGCTTACCCCGGGGTTCGATCGCCCACAAACCACAGGCCAACGCCATAGCGAGCCGTCAGCGCCTCCATCTGCGTCCATGCAATACAGATTTTACTTCCCGGCCTTACCCGTAGAGGAGAGGCAGGAGATCGCGATGACGAAGGTGGAACCCCGCCGGGAGCATTTTTTGCCCGCTCGCCAGGGCTATCGCTATTTGCAGGTGCGGCTCATCCTGGGCAACCGGGGTTCCTCTCGCTCCCCCACCGTGCGGCGGTTGCAATTCGACTACACCACGGGCATCGCTTTTCTCCCTCCATGGAATGACACCTCGACCACCGTGGTGAACTCGTACCCCCTCCACCCTCGCTTCGATGCGCCTGGAGGGCGTCATGGATTTGTGCGCATTCGAGATGGGCAACTGGTCTTCGCGGATGGAACGCCTGCCCGCTTCTGGGGAGCCGCCTACGATGTACGTTATTGCTGGCCTGATCAGCAGGTCACCATTGCCAGGCGGCTGGCGAAGTTTGGCTTCAACCTGGTGAAATTGACCGCGACGGATGGCGCGTGGTGGCAGCAGGGCCAGAACGGCTGTTTGGACACGTTCATCGCATCCCTGGAAAAGCAGGGCGTGCACTTTTACCTGCAGCTTGCAGGCTGGGGTATGATCACGGCCATGCGTCAGTCCTCTGATGCCTATCGTTTTTATACCGAGAACTACGGTACCTTCCCTGAACTACAGACATTTCTCGATATGGGCTACAATGCCGGAGAAAAGGCCTGGCAACACTCCTTGTTCACCGGGGATCCTCAATTGCTTGCTTTCTTCCAGCATTATGTCGCCGACGTGCTAAACCACGTGAACCCCCAGACGGAACGGGCGTACAAGGACGACCCGGCCTTCGTGCTGGTGGAACTGGTGAACGAGAACTACCTTACCCGACGCTGGGTCACCGGAAACATGCCCCTCGGCTCCCTTCCGGCACACTACGAGACCCTGTTCGACCAGGCATGGCATTCCTGGCTGCGTGAGCGGTACGGGACTTTCGATGCTTTGCAAGCAGCATGGGACGATGGCACGGGAACCGCGTTCCTGCCAGGAGAACGGGATTTCGATCACGTTCAGCGCCAGCCGGATCATCTGGGATGGCCGCCGCCCTCGGTGACCTTCAGTCGGCCCCGGGTGCGTGACCTGGCGGAATTCTACGCGGGACGAGAGCGGGCATTTTACGAAGGGATGGCTCGCTACCTGCGCGAGCAGGGAGTCCGGGTGCCCATCATCGCCAGTCAGAACCCCACCCTGTTGACCGAGGAATGGCTGGCCCTCTCTCCCTGGGTCACAGTCCACGACATCCACCGCTATTTCGACCATCCTCGATCGATCGGCCCGGCTGGCCACACGGTCATTGCCAACTTGGACCCATTCTTGCCCGTCACGTCCTCCCATCTTTTCCCCTACCTGGGTTCGACCCGTCTGGACACGAAGCCCACAAGCATAAGTGAAACCAACTGGGCCGTGAACAACCCTCACGCTTACCTGCACATACCCGGTTTGCTGGGGTACGCGGCCCATGCGGGAATCGAGAATGTGGTGCTCTTCTCCTACATCCATTCAGGCGCACCTCCTCAGGAACCATGGAAACAAACCTATCTGGTGCCCTCCACGTTTCGCTATCACAGCAATCCCGTCGTTCTCACAGGGTCGGCCGTGGCCTCTGTGGCCTTTCGACGGGGGGACGTGAAGCGGGCCACGGTGGAGAAAATCATCCGCTATTCCCAGGAAGGGACGCGGGAGCGGTTTTGGGATCACTTCCAGGCGGGTATGCCCGACCTTTACCTGGAAAGTGGGCGCTTTGTCCCCAAAGAGGCGACGCTCGTTGATGGATTCCGCAAGTACTATGCCCAATCCCAGCCCACCCAGGATTTGCCGGGGGGCGGGGCCAACGCGGAGGAGGATACCTATGTAAGCGACACCGGGGAGTTGTCCTACAGCCTGGGAGAACGACGCTTCACCCTGGACACGCCCTTCACCCAGGGGGCGGCCGGGTATCTCGCAGGACAAACCGTCGCGCTGCAGGATGTGACCATAACCGGGACATGGCCTGAATACGCAGGGGTCATGGTGACCAGTTTGACGGATAGGCCTTTGCGGGCAAGTTCTTCGGCTTTGATATGGGCGGCGGCAAGGGTGGTGAATACGGGCATGTGGGCCAACGAGGAAAACACGGTCCCTCAGGATTGGGGGGAGGCGCCTGTCCTGGCGGAAGGCGTGGCCGTTACCATCACTTTGAGGACCAATCTGCCATCCATTCACGTCTGGGCTCTGGACGAACGGGGGCAACGTAGTAGAGAAATCCCCGTAAACTTACGGGATGGCAAAGCCACCTTTGCCCTGAAGCCGGAGTGGGGGACGTTGTGGTACGAAGCGGGGGAGGACCAGAATTCGTCGCGATGACATATCGACCCAGGTGCTCCCCGGCGAGTTCCTGGCCGTATGCGGCCTCTCCGGTTCCGGCAAGACCGCCCTCCTCGACCTGATCGGGACGCTGGATCGGCCCATTGCGGGGGGGGTGTGGGTGAACGGCGTGGATGTGGCGAGGCTGAAGGGAAACGCGCCGGCGGATTTCCGGCGGGATAACATCGGGTTCGTGTTCCAGCTTTTCGACAACTGACGATCGGTTGAGCAGCAGCGCGTGGCGATAGCGCGGGCGCTGGTGAACTGGCCCAGATTAGTGCTGGCCGACGAGCCCACGGGGAACCTGGACAGCGCCAGCGGGGCAGAGGTGATGGAGCTTCTCCGGCGTTTGAACGAAAGTCATGGAATGACGGTGGTGCTGGTCATCCACGACGAAGGGATAGCCGGGTATGCGGACAGGGTGATACACCTTCGGGTGGGCAACTCGTCGCATGATGGCGCCGGGCGGGTGGCGATGCAGTCGAGATGTGCCCGGCACGGGCCCGAAATGGGGAAAAATCCCCATAGACAAACCGTCTCCCGCGCGCTATACTGGACGGTAAACTTATCGATCGGAGGTACGATAGAATGAGCGGAGTAAATTGGACGTTAGCCGCGGCGCAAAGCCTGAACTTGCTTGTTCTGGTAGGATGGATAGTGTTGGTCATTGCAGCTTTCGTGCGGCTGCGGCGCTGCAAGATGGATCAGGCCGCGCGTGCTCTGTGGGTGTTGATCATAGTGTTGATCCCGGTCGTAGGAGCGCTGGCTTTTTTCATCGTGAAGCCCGGAAACAGATGTCCTGAGGGAGAATGAGCCAGCCGGCGGATCCAGTCTCTCGAGGAGGTGACCATGTCGAAAAAGGATATATGACTTGATCGTCGCTCCCGTGGCTGGCGTCGGTAACCGGGCGGGAGAGCCTTTGATTCAGGTGATGCTGGGCTTCCTGGCGGAGTACCTGGCGATTGCTGTGACGGCCGTGGCGGCTTACGTCTT
>WFSD01000280.1 GCA_015486235.1 Anaerolineae bacterium | reverse complement strand
GTGTGAAGGAAGGGAGGGAACCTGCATGCGTGGAGACCTGCGTGGGTCACGCACGCATCTTCGGCGACCTGGACGACCCCAACTCCGAGGTCGCGAAGCAGGTCAACAGCGGCGTTGCCAAGCCGCTCCGCCCGGAGCTCGGCACCAAGCCGAAGGTGTTCTTCATAACTCAGCACGTGGACGAGCGGTCGCTGGAGGCGATTCCCACCGACGATTACTCGGCACAGACATCCAGGGCGTGGCAGGATTACGAGCAGCCTGCCGGCAGCATCATCCTTGGCGGTGCGGCAGTTGGGCTCGCAGCCCTGTACCCCTATGCCAAGAAGGGCGCCGAAGAGCACGCTAAGGAAATTGCGGAGGAACTGAGGGAGGAAGAAGCTGCCTCGTCCGACGAGGAAAAGGAGGCGTGAGATGGCGAAGAAAATGCGAATAGTGCCTCGGTTCAACAAGGCACAGCGGATAGCTCACTGGACCATCGTGGCGGCGTTCTTCACATTGCTGATCACGGGATTGATCCTGTACATCCCCTGGACTTCCACGTGGACGAGTTGGAAGATATTCGGATGGAGCTGGGAGAGGCTGCTCCACAGGGTGGCGGCCGTGGTGTTCCTGCTCGCGCCTCTCTACTATCTGCTGGCGGAGCCACACGGGCTTTGGGATCTGGTTTACGATTCCTTCTTCAGCTGGGATGAGGATGACATCCGGTGGCTTCCTCACTTCATTCCGTACGTGCTCGGCAGACCCGGGCACCTGCCGCCTCAGGGGAGGATCAACGCCGGCGAGAAGCTCCACCACGCCACCATCATCATCTTCTATTTCCTGATTGCGGGGAGTGGGTTGGTGATGTGGCTTGGGGCCCCAATCATTCATCAGGCCGCGTACCACGACCTTGCCCTGGCAATGGTGCTAACCCATGACATCTCCATGTTTGTGATGGCGGTTCTGACGTTTGGGCACATGTACTTTGCGTTTGTGTACGGGGCGCTGCCAGGGATGGTGGATGGGTACGTGACGGAAATCTACGCTGCGATGGAGCATCCGAAATGGTTGGCGAAGCTCCGGGAAGAGAGGAAGGTAGTGGAAATCGGAGCGGAAGAGTTTGCGAAGCAGTGCTCGGGGTGGAAGAAGATCCTTGGGGCCTGTTGGTGGGACCTATAGAGCACCGCATCGGGCGGACGCCCTGGATAACAAACCTTCGAATCCTGCAGAGGCGGCCCTTTGGGGGTCGCCTCTGCGGCTGTCTCTGGAGAGAGAATGATAACGTTCGAGAAACAAAAAATTCTGTGGATGAGCCTGGCCAGGAGCCTCGTGTTGCCGGACAAAGAATGGTTCGAGACGATGGAGTCACTGCTCGGCGATTTGCGCTCTGCTGGGTGGGAAGGAAACATGCCCCAAATTCTGGAGGATTGGGCCCTCTCCTTCGAAGACCTAAAGTCGGAACCTCTGGAAGAAGTGCAGTACGAATATACGAGGCTGTTCGTGAACGGGTACCCAAAGACCGCCTGCCCGCCCTATGAGTCCGTTTACAGAGAGGGTACTATGCTCGGGGAATCCGCCATGAACGTGTACCTGATATATCAGGATTGGGGGCTGGAGGTCAGTGGGGACGAGGCCGGCGACCACTTAGCGGTGATGCTGGAGTTCCTGTACTACCTGGCGTCGCTGAGGGATGTGGCTGATGACGACAAGAAGCTGAAGGCAGTCGAGGAAGCGATCGAAGGGTTCTGGAAAGATTACCTGAGGCCATGGCTCCCGCAGTTTGCCGGGGATTTGACGGAAAGCGCGAAAATGCCTTTCTATGCCAAACTTGGGAACATGCTGACGGCGGTTTATCTGCTCATGGGGTGAAAGTGGATACCGAAAACAAACATCCGGGGGCACTGGCACCCGGTCTTTACACGCGGGCTCAACCCATCCTTCTCCCATAGAACGGGAGAAGAATGGGGCAACGCCTACTATACCTCAGGATATCGAGAAGATACTCGTAGTGCGTCAAAACATCGTTTCGATTTTCTGCACTTTGACATTCGAGATAACCGCCAAGACATCGTTGCGCACTGCCGAGGTGACCCGGGGAGGCCATCCGGAGAGCTTGTTTAGGGCGCTTCCGGCTTCGAGGGGAAAGAAAGGAGTTCCTCGTAACTGGAGGAAAGGATAGCGAACGAATCGGTAGCATTTGAAAATGTTGGGGTGGAGCGGCTTTTTGCCCTCTCCCATTGGCATGGGCGAGAGAGGGGCCGTCGGGCAGCTTTCACCTTCCCCTGGCATCGAGAACGGCTCAAGAATGCCATCCCGACGCGATTTGCCGATTGTCCACATTGCAACTTGGCCTGTGGAGCACCTCTTCCATCGCCCATTTCATGGGAGAGGGAAGAGGGCCAGGGTGATAGGAGAGGGCCAAAGGCTTTCTCCGCTTACTCCTTCTCGGGAACTTTCCATGTTCTATTCAGAAAGTTGCGTATGGCTTGCTCCCATTCGTGACGAAGTATCCTTTCGCCCATGACATGCTTCCAGACAAAAAACTGCCGAAGCCTTCTCGACGATAGGATACCACAACCGGAGTGAAACGATGTGTTGGTGATTATCTTGTCAAGGTACGAGACGATCTCTTGACGCTTTCAAGCGTTGCTCCGAAACGATGTCTTGGCGTATCAC
>WFSD01000279.1 GCA_015486235.1 Anaerolineae bacterium | reverse complement strand
GTTATCGGCGAGTTGCTCTACTACCCAGTAAACGAGATGTTCCACCAACTCGTCGACGACCGCCTGGCACCGCTGACCAGTTGATTTGAACTGGCCTTTTACCGCCCAACGTGAGCGTCCTGGTGGTCCTTGGTCGCCGAGAAGAGAATACGCTACGAAAGAGAGGTACCAATGGCGCTTGATACCCCGTAATTTGCGTAGCTGATAGTCTTCAAAGCCCAGGTGCCCCTTGACGTCTTCGTTGAAAGTTTCGGTGGGCCAACGGTCGAGGTATATGCTCAAAATTCGCTTTGCTTTCCAGTCCTTCCGGTTGGTAGAGTAAAAGGTGGGTGTTTCCTCTACCTTCAGCTTGTCAGCGTAAACGGCTACAAACCGAACTTTCTGGCGAGAAAGTGCTTTCATCGGCAGTACCTTGGTAAAGGCCCACCACAGCCGATCGTTGATCTTGAAAGGTTTGTATGCTTTTGCGGGAATTGTGGCTATGAATTCCTGCAGTTGCATCCAACGGCCTTTGTACATCACCAACCGGTCTACTGGACAACCGCCAATCCAGTCCTTGCCCGCTTCTTGGATAGCCTGGATCAACGGCCTGCGGTTGAACCAACTGTCGAACAGTACCACATCGAACGGTAGCTCCCAGGCAACCGCTTGATTGACCAGTTCTGCGGCTAACAGAGATTTGGAGCGGAACTCTTTCTGACGCCTTCGGTAAGTCAGTAGGCTGACCAGGTAGCGACGATAGCCTTCTTGTGAGGGATTGTTTCGTAGTTGTGTCCCTAACTCCTGCAGCATGGCACGCCATTTCTTTTGACGGAATTGAAGGTAAAGGCGAAAATCCACAGGAAACTGATCAGAGCGATTGATGTAATAGCTGGTCACCACATCGTGAGCCCAGACATAACGGTTCAACGTGTGGTCTTTCAGGTATGACAGTTCCTCGATGCGGCATTTGGTATGATGAGCCAGAGTATCGTCAAGGATCAATCGCCCCGCTCGTGAACTCACGGGGCGTCGGTGCAGACGGGCAAGTTCCATCCTCACTCGCAGGTAGTTCAATTTACCTTCGCTCCACCTGGATTGGGTGAGAAACTTGTTGAGAGAACTCTGATCGTTGTTGTTAAGGTACAAGGCATTGATGGCTGCAACGGTCTTTTTGTCGCCCACAATCAGGCCTGTTACGTATTCACGAAAGTGCTTTAGCTGCTCCTTGGTCTGGAAAACCGGAGCAAAGTATGAAAGATTCTTTTCTACAATGTCTGGAAACTGGACGATAGGCAATCGCATCTTGCACCTCCTGTACGTTGGTGCTTATGTTTTGCCTCAAATCGCCCAAAACGTCAACTCATCGCAAAACTCGAGTGAAGTAGTCGATGCCGTCTGTCTTCTTTCTTCTACCATGTTGGTAGCTCCCCTTGGCCATAGTGGCTACTGAAAGCACTTTTACCATCCAAGACATGAGCATAGAGCCCTGCCCGCTCACCTACGTGCGTTCCTACCATCATGTTCACCCGCCTCATAAAAAATCTCTTTTTCACGTTTTACCCCGCTAAGAGAATACATCCACATCTAGTTATGTAGAATACTGATTTCCACGTAGACCCGGTGCGACAAAATCAGGATACCGCCCCGTTCTTTCCAGAGTTATACTATGGGTAGATGCAGGGGAACAAGGCAAGAACATGCCGATGCCTGTACCGGGGACAGGAGACCCAAAGAAGAGAACCAATTGCTCTCAAAATTCACGAAAGGAGGTGAACTAAAATGTTGCTCTATCAGATCGTGGAGTATGTGAGGTCGTTCGTACGTCGTGAGACCGGTCAGGATCTGGCCGAGTATGCCCTCATCCTGGCGCTGGTTGCAGTGGCCGCCATTGGTGTCCTTGGATTGCTGGGGACGAGCATCAACAGCATCCTCACGAACATCTCGCACGCTCTGACACACGCGGCCCATTAGTTGATGAGGGAACTGAGCAAGTCGAGAGTTGGCCTTACAATGTGGATTACATCGAGGCTCGGCCGAAAGTCGTTGCAGTAACCTCCTGTACCTCCATTGCTTTGGCAAACGGAGCCTACCCCTGTGGTAGGTTCCGTTTGTCCTTGGAGTGTGCCTTGGGAACCTGGCCCCGGCATGTTTTGCCTTGAACGCCAATGGGAGACGATCTAAGGAAATCTGGAACACACCAATTTCAGTCACACTCTGAGCAGAGGTGGAAATGTTCGGGCACGATAGAGGTCAAAGCACTGTAGAACTGGCGCTCATTCTCCCTGTATTCGTGGTCATGCTGGCACTGGTGGTGGATGGAGGGAGAGCCTACTATCGATACTTCCAGGTGCAGCAGGTGGCCAGGGAAGCGGCTTTTTTCGGTGCCACCCACGGCGGCGACGTCTCCGCCACCAGAGCCGAGGCCATGGCCCATGCCGCGGAGATGGGTCTGGAACTCTCACACCTGGAGGTGGACGTCCAGGGGAGCAGCAATTCGGGCAGGGCTATCATCGTGACGGTGACGTACCACATAGACACGATCCTGCTCGGGATAGCCGGCTATCCATCCTTGAGTCTCAGGGACCGTGCCAAAGCCATGGTGTTTTAGGGTGTGTCCCGATGGGCTCTTCTCGATCAATCCTCGGCCGGAGGTGAAACATGAAAAGAATCTGGAATAAGCTCACAGAAGAAAAGGCCCAGGACCTGGTGGAATTCGCCCTCACGGCGGGGATTCTGTTTACTTTGCTTTTCTCTTTCTTCGACGCAGGCCGGGCCTTTTACGTGAAGAACAGCCTGACATACGCCGCATCCCGTGCCGCCAGGTACGGGATAGTGCACCCTTCCGACATCTCCGGCATCACAGAGGTGGCAAGAGAAAACCTGATCGGCGTGCCCCCGGAAGAAGCGTCCGTTTCGGTATCCGTCACCCCAGAGGAGGTACAGGTGACGATCAGCTATCATTTCAATTTCGTCTTTTCCGTTTTTGCCCCTGGTAGAGGGATAACTCTGGTGGGGTATACATCAATGCAAAGACTGTAGCGAACGGCAAAAGCCATGGACTATCTTTCGCCGGTGAGAGTTTTACAAGAGCGACAGGAGGAGATTCCCCCTGCTCGCTCCGATTGCCCCAGCGCGGGGAAACAGCGACTGCCATTGCTCGATGAATCAGGGCAGTCGCTGGCTGTCTGGGTAGCTGCCATCTTCGTCATGGTGCTCATGCTGGCGCTGGTAGTGGATGGCGGGAGTGCCTTCTTCCACAAAGCGAAGGCACAGAACGCCGCAGATGCAGCAGCGCTGGCCGGAGCCCATGAAATGGCCGCGGGCAAAAGGACACACCAGATCATCGATGCCATAGTTACGTACGCTACAGGGAATGGGAGCGAGTCCGGAGGGTACGTTATCAACTGGAGAAACAAAAGCGTCACCGTTTCTGCCAATGAGTACGCCAAGGCGATTTTCGCCAAGATCACCGGTGTGGACGGGATCGAGGCCGATGCAAATGCAGAAGCCAGGGTATTCCCAGTCTACGAAGCGGAGAAAATGCTTCCGCTGGGGGTCCATCTCTCCAGCTTCCGGATCGGGAGGAAATACAGGCTGTTCAGGGACAGAAGCGGGCTCCCTCCGCCATGGTGGAAAGAGGACAATCCACATGGGAAAGGTTCGAAGAGGCACGGACATGCCCCGCCAGTGCCACCCGGCTGGGAGAGTGGCAATCGTTACGTATGGTTAGATTGGAACGGCCGCTCCCCGGGAAACTGGCGTCTCATCCGGGACATCAGACATCCGGAGAGAAGCGGAACCCGACACGTGGGCGAGCGGATGTGGGAACGCCTGGGGGTGGTGGAAAATCGGTGGCTCTGGGGAGCGCTTCTGGAATGGAGACGACACGCGGTCGCAGTGCCCGTCTACGATATGATTTCCTTTTCTCGCGGGCGCAGGCAGGTTCGCGTGATCGGGTTCGCCAGTTTCGTGATAACAAACGCGGGAGGTGTGACGAAATGGGGCAACCCGTGGTGGTGCGGACCGCTATCCATTTTCTGTAGCCCCTACGAGTCCTACTCCTACATCGAGGGGCATTTCGCGCGGAAGATCATCCCGTCCAAAGGCTGGAACGGGCCCGAGTACGGCATGTACACGGTGAACCTCACCCAATGAAGGTGGCAAAATGTTGAGAGAATTGTTCAGGAAAGAAAGGGGACAGGCCCTGACGGCGTTTTCCATTGCCCTTGTAGGGCTGATAGGGTTCATTGCGCTCGTGGTGGATGGGGGCAACGCGTACGTCCACAAAACCAAAACACAGACCGCCGCCGATGCCGCTGCCGTGGCAGGAGCCATCAAGCTGGCGGAGGGGGCCTCTACCTCCACTGTCATCTCAGTGGCATCCCAGTACGCCTACGACAACGGGGCAGGCGATGTGCAGGTTACCCTGGAGGAAGGGAACGCCGTCCACGTGCAGGTGGATGAGAGCTTTCCCACGTTCTTCGCGCCCATTGTCGGAATAAACCAGATGCACGCCGTGGCGGACAGCACGGCAATTGTGGATATAGTGGGCGCCGCCGGCAACCTCCTCCCCATGGTGGTTTACGACCAGGAATTCGAGTACGGTACCCGCTACGAACTGTTCAACGACACGACGGAAGCTCCTGGTGCCTTTGGGTGGGCGGATTGGGATGGGCCGCCGCACAGCACGCCGGAGCTTATATACCGGATATACCACCCGGAAAGCAGCGGTGTAGTGCACACTGGGGATTTGATAGGAGCTACTCCGGGACTGAGGCCTACGCCAGGCGTGATCAACGCGCTTCGATCCTGGATCGGCAAAGAGGTGGTGGTGCCTTTGTACGACGAGATAAGCGGGAGCGGTTCCAATACGAGGTACCACATATCCGGATTCGGAGTGTTCACGATGGAAGATGTGGTGACCCACGGCGGTCATCACGGCTCGGAGCTCACAGTACATGGATACTTCGTGGAAAGGGCGATACCGAACGCCGAAGGAGGCGGAACAGAGGACAGAGGGGCACATACCGTCAAACTGACGCAATAGCCCTTGAAGCAATGGAGGTAGGGGATTATGGGAAAGAAAAAAGCTTTGATCTGGTTGATTCTCGGCACTGTTCTCTCTATCGGAGCCGGGTTGGTCACCTACAGAACTATCTCGCGGGCGCAAAGCATAACCCCGACAGTACCTAAAACGAAGACCACAGAGGTCTTGGTAGTCGTCCATGATATTCCCGCCAGGGCCATACTAAAAGAAGGGGATGTGGCCGTCGAGCAAGTCCCGGAGAATATGGTTCCGGCCAGCGCTGTGAAGTCGGTAGACGAGGCGGTGGGGAAAATCGCACGGGTGCAACTGGTACCGGGAGAAATACTGGTATCTGAAAGGCTGGTGGAACCCGCGGCCACAGGCAAGGATGTCGCCTTCACGATGCCTGAAGACTACGTCATCGTGGCGCTGCCAGCCACAGACCTCCTCAGCCAGTCGAACATCCTGAAGCCGGGGGATAAAGTGGACATCCTGGTCTCGGTAGAGACAGGAAGTACTACAGCTGCCACGAACATGGTCACGCTGGATTCGCTCCAGAATATGGTAATCCAGGGAATCCTGGCAAGCAAGACTCTGGACGTGAAAAGCGGGGCGTTTGGCGGGAAATCCACCGAGAAGAAAAACACGGCCCAAATGCCGCCGCCCGACGGCCTGCTGATAGCCGTATCCCCTCAGGATGCTCTGGTGCTGAAATACCTCAAGGATTCCGGAGGCACGTTCGATCTGGCACTCCGTTCGCCCACGCACACCAAGTCCACGGAGACCTCGCCTGTGGACCTGGAATACCTCTCCGATCGCTATCAGTTCGAGCTGCCAAAGCAATCCCGACCCACGAGCAACATCGGCGGGCTGACCCAAGGGGTACAGCAGACACCTGTCAGCGGTGGGGGCCAGTAACATGGAAAAACAAGTGCCCGAGACGCGAGTCCTTATAGTAAGTACCCGCCCGGCGTTGGCTGCCGGCCTGGTCAAGGAGATAGAGCGGCATCCCAATGTGGAAATGATCGGCGATGTGATCAGGCCCATAGATGCCTTAGACAACAGGGTGGTTCCCGCCACGCTGGCACCAGATGTAGTGCTGATAGATGGCGAGGGTGCAGGGGCTGACCTCCCCGCCCTGATGGGGCAGCTGATGCATCGGTGGCCGAATGCTCTCATAGTGATCGTCACCCTGCTGATGGAGGCAGAGGAGATCCAACAGGTGCTCTTGAACGGCGCCAGGGCCGTACTCCCACTCAACTGGGGGAGCGAGAAAATCGTCGAATCGCTGCGAAAACTCCATACTCAGGAATGGCGCAAGTTGCAGGAAGCCGCCAGCAAGGAGGAAAAGGAAGGCCTCGAAGGGTACATCATATCCGTCGCTGGCATGAAAGGCGGGATCGGCCGAACATTCCTGGCAGTCAACCTGGCGGTAATGTTGAGAAAACTCTCTGGTAGGCCCGTGCTGCTTATGGATGCGGACTGGGGGGACGTGGACGTTTCCCTCTACATGAACCTGTCGAGCCGCTACGATGTATCGGAGCTCTTGAGCCACTACAAAGAAATGGACGAGGAGTTGCTGGAAGGAGTGCTTACACCCCACGCCACCGGCGTGGATGTGCTCACAGCACCCAAGAGCCCCATCAGTGTGCCTGCAATACCGCCTGTGTTCTTCCCCAGGCTTTTTTCGTCGTTGAGAGCGCTGTTCGCCTACATAGTCATAGACACCGGCCCACAGATGGATGAGGTCGCTGCCAGCGTGATGGATCACTCCAATACAGTGTTGCTGGTCACGACTCCGGACATACCAGCAATGCAGCAGACCACTTTGCTCCTGGAGACGCTGTACTCATGGAAATACCCCGAGGGTAAATCCCAAATAGTGGTCAACCGGGCCAAATACCCGGGAGGAATACCGACAAGTGATATCAGCTCGTTCTTCGGCGCGAAGCCAATAGCCACGCTCCCTGAGTCGACTGTAGACGTCATGGTGTCGATTAACAGGGGGGTACCGCTGGTACAATCTGGTTCCGGAGCTCTGGTGAAAGAAATCAGAAAATTAGCCGAGCGCTTCATAGAAATAAAAGCTTCCATAGAGATGGAGTCAGCTAGCCCTGAAGAGAAGGCTTCTGCGAAAGAACGCCAAGAGAGAAAACCAAGAGGTAAACTTGGATTCCTGTTTCTCGGCATGAATGAAGGGGGTGGTAAAGCATGAGTCCATGGATACCAGCCATTGCAGTGGCATCTAGTGTGTTCATCATCATGTACGGGCTGCAAAAGTGGCTGCTCTCACATGGCAGCAAGCCCCGGAATATCTCTGACGTGGTAAAGCCTCCGGTAGTCTACCGAAGGGAGAAAAGAACATCGCTATTGGCACAGCGTCTGAACAATGCTGTAAACCATTCTCGTTTTTCCAGAGCCATATCTATGGACCTGGCCAGGGCAAACATACCAATGAAACCATCTGAGTTTCTGCTTCTGATAGTTGGTGCAGGAGCAGTAGGTATGGTGTTTGGCATGGCCGTAAGCCATAACTTCATAGGCGGCGTGATGAGTGGAATCCTCGGCGCGTTCTTGCCGCGGTGGTACATGGTTCGGCGGGAACAAAAGCGGCTCAAGGAGTTTCACAACCAGATACCGGACATCCTGGGCCTGATGACCAGCGCCTTGAGGGCAGGTTACGGGCTGAACCACGCGATGAAGATGGTCGTAAACGAGATGCCAGCCCCAGCATCCGAAGAATTCGACAGGGTAATGCGCGAAACCAATTTGGGTGTCGGCATCACCGATGCATTCCAGCACATGGTGGAGAGAACCAAAAACAAAGACATGGAGCTGGTAGTAACGGCTATCTCCATTCAGCACGAGGTAGGGGGGAACCTGGGAGATATACTGGAAAACATAAGCGAAACGATCAGGGAACGCGTCCGCATAAGAGGAGAAATACAGGTCATGACGGCGCAGCAAAGAATGAGCGGATACGTGCTGACAGCGCTTCCATTTCTACTGGGGCTGGCGCTGATGCTCATCAACCCGGACTACATGATGGGCATGTTCCAGCCCGGCTGGCCGATCCTGATGCCGATTTCGGCACTTGTCATGATGGGAATAGGATACATGATAATGCGGGCGATAATAAAAGGCAGTGAGGTATACTGATCCCCTGCAGCATGGAGGTAGGAAAAGTGGTATGGATAGCGGTAATCGCAAGCATGGCCGGGATGATTATGCTGACCTACGGCATCTGGCAGATGTTCCAGACACCCAGCGTCCCCATGGAGTCTCTGCCACCATTGCGCACTTACAAGAAGCGGTATCAATGGGTCCCTGAAGAAGAAAACGTAAGACCATTCAAGGAGCGTGTGGTGGCGCCCCTATGGCAGGGCTTGCTTATTCGGCTCGCACATCTGGCTCCATCAAAAAACATAGAGAAGCTGGACAGGCTGATTGTGCTGGCAGGGAGGCCCCACAATCTGACGGTGACGAAGCTCCTGGGGTTGAAGGTGCTATCCGGTATCCTGACGGCTATTCTGATACTTGTGTACACGGTGAAGCAACCCCTGCCTTTTACAATGCGCATCCTCGTTGCCATCATGGGCGGCATAGTGGGGCTGTACCTGCCGGACTATCTCCTGAAAAGATCGGCGAAAAAACGGAGAAAAATGATAATGAAAGCCCTCCCAGACGCCCTGGATATGCTCATGGTGTGCGTCGACGCGGGTCTTGGCTTCGATGCCGCTTTGCAAAAAGTATCGGACAAATGGGACAATCCACTGGCACATGAGTTCGGATTAGCGACGCTAGAGATGAACATGGGACTGAGCAGGGAAGAAGCGCTCCGACACATCATAGAGCGAACCGATGTGCCGGAAGTGGCGACTTTCATTGCGGTGCTGATTCAGGCATACAAACTTGGCATCGGCATCGGTCATGTGCTCCACCAACAAAGCCAGCAGTTGAGGATAAGGAGACGTCAGTGGGCTGAGGAAGAAGCACACAAAGCGCCGATAAAAATGCTGATCCCGCTGGCGCTCTTCATTTTCCCTGCAATCTTCGTAGTGATCATCGGGCCTGCAATACCCAGGTTCCTGACACAATTCCCGATGCACTGACAAGCGCATTCGCACCTTCTCAAAGGGTAGAGAGGAGCCTTTATCGTCCGTTTGGACAGGCAGAAGATCTGCACTTACTCAGGATGGGGTAGTTTCCCTCATCCCCCTTCTCCTACGGGCGGCGGGGACCAAGAGGGGACGTTTTCGGCAATACAGTTGTCGTCAGAATCAATCATCGAGATTCAAGTTCTACCCAGAATATCGGGAAAATACGTGTGACCTCGAACAGGGTTCGTGTCCGGGGTGTGAAATCCGTACCAGATGATGTCTAGAAATCCACGCAGGGGAAACGAAATGGCGGAGAATCATACAGGGCTGGAAACAGACGAACGGTATCGAGAAAGTGTCGCTGCCTTCCAGAAAGGCATGTGGGACGAAGCCATAAGCGGGTTCGAGGAGCTCCTTGAGGACTATCCAGACGACAAAGAACTCCTGAAGCTCTTGGAAGAAGCAAAACGCAAGTCTCAGCTGGCTCCGTCAGGTACAAGCGCGTCTGCCAGACTGAAGGGCAAGCTTGCATCTGTTGTGATAGCGGCTGCGGCACTGGCAATCGTGTTCGGCATGGGCTATTGGATCGTTTCCGCGTACGAAGCCAAGATCGCTCCAAAGCGTGAGGCAGCCGCCATGCAAAAGAAAGCGGAAGTATACCTGGAATCGGGCACGGAAGCTCTCGCCGACGAGAACTATGATCTTGCGGCGGAGGACTTCCAGAAAGCTCTAGCCATAAACCCGAACCTGGAAAAAGCAAAAGAAGGGCTGGAAACGGCGAAAGAGAAAAAAGAGGCCAACGCTTTGTATGACGAGGCTGTAAAAGCTCAGAGTGAAGGTCGTCTGAACGATGCGCTGGGCCTGCTGGAGAAGCTACAACAACGCTACCCCAATTACCGCGACGTCTCACGAAGGATATCTCAGATCCAACGCCAAGCACAATTGAAAGATCTGCTTAAAAAAGCGGATACTGCTTTCAAGGAAGGACGGTGGGACGAAACGGCGAAGCTTTACACCCAGATCATACAGACCTCTCCCAGCACGCAAGATAAGGAGATCGAGGGCAGACTTTACGTAGCATATCTGAAGCAAGGGGAAGCGCTGGTAAAAGGCACTCCATCTGGTTCGGAAACATTGCAGCGCGCCGAGGAAATGTTCCGGAAAGCGCTTCGGTGGAAGCCGCGCGATCCCGTGGCACTCGCCGCGCTGGACAAGATCGAGCGCTATAGGGAGGGGAACGCCGCATTACAGGCAGGCAATCCGGATGTGGCGATTCCCATCCTCCGGGGGATCTACATGGAAGACCCCGATTTTCTGGGGTACAGAGTCAAGAACGATCTGTACACGGCATATATAAACTTGGGAGAAAGGTACGAAAAAAATCACGATTACACGCTGGCGTACCAGCAGTACCTGTCAGCCTCCATGCTTCCAGTGAAAGACAAATCGGAGGCAAAAAGGCGTATGTTGATGCTGGGGCTTTTCCTCACACCCACGCCTACAGCTACGTCCACGCCCACGGCTACGCCTACCCCAGCACCTACACCCACTCCGGGGCCGCTAACCTGGTACAAGGGGGATATCGCCTTCTTTAGCGACAGAGAGGGGGATACAGGGCTTTACGTCATGCCCCTCAGCGGCAGATGGGCACACCGCGTGCCAGATAAATACACAAAAGAGTACCAGAAGCTCGTGGAAAAGGAAAGATACGCCCCAGGGAACAAAGCCAGAGTATACTCCGAGGAAGTCAACGGGGCGGTGCAACTTTTTGTCTGGCGCTACGATATACCCAAGGAATGGGGCCCGCGCCGGCAACTCACCGCCGTCAAGGAACCAGATTACGACCCGGTATGGTCGCCCACCGGGGAATGGATAGCATTCGTATCGGAAAGAACCGGCAACGATGAAATCTGGATCATCCATCCTGACGGAACTGGCCTGAAGCAGCTCACGCACAACACATGGGAATGGGACAAACACCCGTCCTGGTCACCTGACGGGAAGAAGATAGTCTTCTGGTCGAACAGGGTAACAGGCCGCCGCCAGCTGTGGGTAATGAATTGGGACGGGTCAGACCAACACAACATCAGTAACGACAAATGGAATGACTGGGACCCCCTCTGGATCAAGTAGCCACTGATCCAGTTGGGTACGAGACGAAATACATGATTCATCAATGGGTATAAGAACCCAACAGAGGTGATGCATATGGGAATTTTCGTACGCAAGAAAAAAGACAACGACAACGAAACGGACAAACGCATATCCCTGGTGGCGACACAGCCTCTCGCCAGGCCTAGCAGGCTACAAAAATATGAAGAGTCACTGAGCAAGGTGAAGCCCAAAGAGGTGGACACCCTGGCTTCCCAGGAAACCGAAGACCAGAAAGAGGAGGCGACACCTCCTCTCTCCGAGTGGTTCACCATGGGAGAGGAAAATTTCTTCGAGAAAGAAGTGTATACCCTGGTACGACGCAGGGTGCAGGAATTGCTCCTGACCACTCAGGACCAGGCCATAGAAACCTTGACTACACAGGAAGCGGAATCGGTGGTCAGGCCGCTTTACGAACAGGCGCTTGTCGAGGAAGGGCTGGCGCTGAGCCATCAGGAGAAACAGGAGCTTTTCTCCGCCGTGATGGCCGAGATACTCGGATATGGGCCAGTTCAGCCTTTCCTGGACGACCCTTCCGTAACCGAAATCATGGTGAACGGCCCTCACCAGATTTACGTGGAAAGGCGGGGTAAAATTGAAAAAACGAAATCCAGATTTCAGGACAACGAACACGTGATGAGGATAATCGAGAGGATAGTGGCCCCCCTGGGAAGACGCATTGATGAGAGTTCACCGATGGTGGATGCCCGCCTCCCAGACGGTTCGCGTGTCAATGCCATCATCCCACCATTGGCGCTGAACGGCCCGACCATCACCATCCGAAAATTTAGCAAGATCCCTTTCACCGTGGAGGACTTCATCCGGTTTGGGACTTTTACCAGAGAATTCGCCACATTCGCCGAGGCAGCAGTGAAGGCACGACTTAATGTCGTGGTCTCAGGCGGCACGGGGTCCGGTAAGACGACTACTCTGAACGTGCTCTCCGCATACATTCCGCATGACGAACGAATCATCACGATAGAGGACTCAGCGGAATTGCAATTGAAGCAGGAACACGTGGTCCGGTTGGAGGCACGTCCCCCCAACATCGAGGGCAAAGGAGCGATTACCATCCGGGACCTCGTGATAAACGCTTTGCGGATGCGCCCCGACCGGATTATCGTGGGAGAGGTCCGCGGCGGCGAGGCGCTGGACATGCTCCAGGCAATGAACACTGGCCACGATGGCTCCATGACCACGGCCCACTCCAACAGCCCACGGGACACGCTGGCCCGTTTGGAGACAATGGTGCTCATGGCAGGCATGGATCTCCCTCTCCGAGCAATCCGACAGCAGATTGCCTCGGCAATGGACCTGGTGATCCATCAGGAACGGATGCGGGATGGTTCCAGGCATGTAGTCAGGGTCTCCGAGATCGTCGGCATGGAAGGGGACACCATTCTGATGCAGGATATTTTCGTATTCCGCGAAGAAGGGGTGGTAAGCGGGAAGATCGTGGGACGGCTCCAGCCATCAGGGATACGCCCCATGGTGCTGGACAAGATCGAAAAAGCCCACATAGAGCTTCCACCAGAGGTACTGGCCCTCCCGGATCGGAAAACATTTGAACTCTAGAATCTTTCGGCAGCGCTCAAAAGCGGAACTCGCTTGAACCGGTCCCTCCGCGGTGGGAGAGGGAGGGGTTAGGGTGGGTGAGGGCCAAAAGCAGCGCCATCCCACCAGTTTGAGCGCTACCAATTTTTTCGGAAAGAGCAGGGGCGAGGCATCTGCCACAGGTGCTTTCACCTCTGCGCCTACGACCACAAAGGATCTCACGTCACCTCGTTATGTTAGCGCTGGCGAGATAATCTTGCTTACCATCGCCGATCCCCCAGGTGCTCTTTCCCCCGGATTGTGTTACAATATTTCTAAACGCTGTGGCATCCTGGAGGCGAGATGTTCGAACTGGTTTTCCTGGGGACGTCCGCGTCCGCGCCGTCGGTGCAGCGGGGGCTTCCCTCGACCATAGTCATGTACCGCGAGCACCGGTTCATGGTAGATTGCGGCGAAGGCACCCAACGACAGCTTCTACGCAGCGGCCTTGGGTTCCGCAAAATCAGCAAAATCCTCATCACCCACAGTCACCTCGACCACATCCTGGGCCTGGGGGGGCTGATTTCCACTTTTGGACGCTGGGAGATGATCCCGGCGGTGGAGATTTTCGCCGGGCAGGCAGCTATGATCCGGATACAGGCGCTGATGGACGTGGTCTTCGGCCCCGGGAGGCCACCACTGAACCTGATCTACCACACCATCAGACCCGGAACTATAATGGAAGACGAGCATTTCGTCCTTGGCGCTTTCCCCGTCATCCACCGGGGCCCTTCCTGCTATGGATTTACCTTCCAGGAGAAAACCACCCGGCCATTCCTGCCGGAGAAAGCTGCAGCACTGGGTGTGCCTTTCGGCCCCGAACGCAGGGAACTGGTCGCGGGGAAAAGCATCACCCTGGGAAATGGTCGGATGGTGCGCCCGGACGACGTGCTAGGCCCACCAGTGCGGGGGACAAAGCTGGTCTTTGTGGGCGATGCCGGCAGGACGGACAACCTGGTGGAGGTCGCCAGGGATGCCGACGCTTTGATCATCGAAGCAACCTACCTGGAACCGGAACGGGAACTGGCGGATGCTTTCGGCCACCTGACGGCGGCTCAGGCCGCGGAGCTGGCACTCGAAGCAAACGTCCGCAGACTGATCCTGACCCACATCTCCCGCAGGTACCGGAGCCAGGAAGTGGAGGCGGAGGCACGGGCGATCTTTCCGGAAACCACTATCGCCAACGATTTCGACCGCTTCCAGATCAAGCGGAGCGAGTGAGTCAGTCGGGCCATGTTTGCCAAAGGGTGCGCAACCCGGAACACTTCTCCTGATCCTGGGGCAGGCGGCATCGTCTCCGGAATTCGCTGTTTTCTTGAACGGAGGTGAGAAAATGCGTCTCAAACTGGCACTATTGATTTCCGTGTTGATCCTGGCATTGGCCGCGTGCGGCGGGAAAACAGGAAACGGCCTGGTGTACGCCGGCCCTACGGAGAAAACCCTT
>WFSD01000278.1 GCA_015486235.1 Anaerolineae bacterium | reverse complement strand
GATTCATGTACCTGTTCATGCTGATGGATCTGTACAGCAGGTACGTGGTTGGATGGAAGCTGGGAGATTCTCTCTCGGCAGTTCACGCTGTGGATGCGCTGGAGAGGGGAGTAGTCCAGACCGATGGAAGCAACCTGGAAGGGTTGATACACCACAGCGACCATGGTGTACAGTACACCAGCAACGAGTATCTGCAGAGTTTGGAGAAGTATGGTATGCTGGCGAGCATGGGAGAGATCGGGAATGCGTACGACAACGCATATGCCGAGAGGGTGCTGGGAACGCTCAAGCGAGAGTATGGTCTAGACGATGCGTTTGGGGACGTGGCCGGAGTCCGGAGTGCTATCGAGGAGGCCATGTATCTCTACAACCACGAGAGACCGCATCTATCTCTGGGATACGCTACTCCAGCATCGGTGTACCAGGGTAGTGTGGAGGTGGCGGGAGTCGTGGTAAAAACATTGGTCCCAGCGAAGCAAGTCCTGGGGGAGTAACATCCAAATTCCCCCTTTTCATGTAAACTTTTTTCAGGACGACTCACCGGTTGCACCTACTTTGTGTCTCAACTTTTGTCTGCCCAACACGACCTGCATTCAAACATTCCCGATTGACAAGCAAACCCTTCAGATGTTAATCTTACATTAGCCTCGTCGTCACGAGGGAATATCGGAGGAAATATCGGATGGGCAGCGCTTTTTCAGATCCGATCATCCGTCGGGTGATCACTACAATTCACAAACTCAGGCATGACGAGCCTGTGTATCTGGTGGGCGGATTCGTGCGGGACGCCCTGATAGGTCGTGAAAGCCACGACCTGGACATCCTCGTGCCGCCGCCTGCGATGCCACTGGCGCGTGAGCTGGCGGACCGGCTATCCGCTGCTTTCTATCCCCTGGACGAGTCCAGGGACGTGGGCAGGGTAGTCATTCGTACAGGCAACGGCCACCTGTGGGTAGATGTCGCCAGGTGGCGCGGCTCCCTGGACGAAGACCTGCGGGCGCGAGATTTCACCATCAATGCCATCGCCATGGACGTTACCAGATGGCCCGACGTTGAGACAGTGGATCTGCTAGACGGAGGGAGTGATATTCAATCGAAAGTGCTGAGGGCAGCGAGTCCAGAGTCGTTCAGATCCGACCCAGTGCGCACCCTCCGCCTGGTACGATTCATGGCCAGCCTGCAGTTCTCGCCGGAAGAGAGGACATGGGAGTTGGCAGAGGAGGCTGTCCCGCTACTGCCTCTTGTCTCGACAGAACGGATTCGGGACGAACTGGTCAGAATGGCCGAATCGCAGGATTTCTCCCAGAGCATCCTCAGGATGGACGCCCTGGGCCTTCTGCCCTACACGTTTCCCGAGGTGCTGGATCTGAAAGGCATCCAACAATCCCCACCTCACACGAAAAATGTGTTCGAACATACCCTGGCGGTGGTGGATTGGACGGAGAGGATCATCGCCTGCATTCACGGCGATTGCCCTGACGGGACAGAAGCGGATCGGGAGCTGGCTCGGTTCTTGCTGGAGTACAAAGAGGAGTTCGACTCCAGACTGGCCCAGATGCCCGTCGTGGGGCGGAGCAGAGAAGCTTTGCTCAAGCTCGCCGCGCTGTCCCACGACTGGGGCAAGCCAAAGACCATAAGCGTGGGGGAAGACGGCAGGATTCATTTCTTTCAGCATGACCTGTTGGGCGCGGAGATAGTTGCGAGCCGCCTGAGGAAGCTGGCGTTCGCCCAGAAAGAAGTCAGGTGGGTGGCCAAGCTGGTCAGGCTCCACATGCGCATCTCCTCGCTTCACAGGTCGCCGAAAATCACCAATAGGGCGATTTTCCGGTTGATACGCGACGCGGGGGATAGCTTGCCCGACCTCGTGTTGCTGAGCCTGGCGGATCACAGAGGCACGTATTGCGAGAATCTAATCCTCGATCGATGGGCATCGCGGCTGGCTCTGGCACGCCGGATACTCGATTTTTATCTCGAAGGGCTGAAAGGCACTCTGCCGAAGCCTTTCCTGTCAGGCCGCGACCTGATCGAGATATGGGGTATATCTCCCGGTCGGGAGATAGGCTGTATTCTGCAGGATTTGGTGGAAGCACAGGCTGTAGGCGAGGTGAAAACCCGAGACGATGCTGTCGAATGGGTAAACAAGAGAATTGGGGGACAGACATGACAAAACTGGCTGGCACCGCGCAATCTGTGCGATTTGTCCCTCGTCGTTGGAGTAGTAGCAACACCACACTAAGCCGTGGCAGCCGTTGGAAGCATTTCCGTCATCCAAAACATATGCATGGAATGCTGCCTGCACACCAGATGTGGGGGCGTGGAGCAGGCCTGTGGTCGCTCCACGCTTGAATGCATTCCTGCCCGGAGTAGCAAATTGCAACTTCTGAACGTAAGGATAGCCATATCCAAGGTGGGAAAATACGCCGTCTCAGAAAGCGGGGACACGGCGGAGGTCGTGGAACGCCCGCGTGGAGGCATCTCTGCGGTCATTGCCGACGGGCAGCGGAGCGGACGACCTGCCAAACTTATCAGCAATCTGGTAGTGCACAAAGTTACCTCGCTCCTGGCTGAAGGTGTCAGGGACGGTGCCGCTGCCAGGGCTGCCCATGACTACCTCCAGATGTACCGCCAGGGGAAAGTCTCGGCGACGCTGGCAATCATGAGCGTGGACCTGATGAGCAAGACCATCGTGCTATCCAGGAACAGCCATTGCCCTTTCCTGGTGTTCAGCCCAGAAGGCGATGTCGTGACAATGGAAGAACCAAGCGAAGTGATCGGCATAAACCCCCTGGTGCGCCCTGTGGTTCGAGAGATATCCCTGGAGGCGGGGCTATACGTCCTGGGATTCACCGATGGCATTCTCCACGCAGGCAGGCACTATGGGGAAAAACTCGACCTGGAGGAAGTGCTCAAGGAATCAGTCTCCCGTTCCGACTCCTCCCAAAATGTCGCAGATTTCATCCTGAAGAAAGCGATATTGCTGGATCGGGGCCGGCCAGATGACGATATGACCGTCGCGGTCTTACACGTGGAGAAACAGGAAATAGAATCAGAAGTGCGGAAGCTCCAGGTATCCGTTCCGGTCAGGATTTTCCAGACCGAGACAGATAGAGGAGGCAAGGTAAAATGAAATTCGACTTGAGTAACACTCCGAAAGTCCTCAGCGTTTACCTGAGGCTTTCGGAATACCCAATACTTGCTAAAAAGATACGGGAACGAATGCGGAGGGAACTGTTCTCCAGAGGCGTGATCACCGAAGAGCAGTTCGAGAGAGAGGTAAAGGACAAAGCCATACGCACCCAGAGGCAGGAAGGCATTTCGAACCCCATGTTCGAGGAAACGCCTGCGGAATGGGCAGAGCGCCTTGGGACAGTCCGAGATCACCTGACCGATTTCTATTTTGCCCTGAATCTCCCTTTCAATCTATTTGAAGATATAGTCCGCGAGGCGGTACAGAGCAGGAAACCGGGGGAAGAGGTTGTGCTCACTTTCAACCCCGAACTCGCCCCCTGGGATCTACTTTTCGCCCAGGCAGAGGAATTCGAGAAACTGCCACCCGAGAAAAAAGCAAAAGTGCGTCACCATTTACAGCAGATCATCGTGGTGTTGACCAAAGGGATGATCAGCGATCAGTTGGGCTTCGTGGGCGTAGCAAAACGGCATTTCGACATTAATGACCTGAAGCTAATCCACGGACGGCGCGTGGGCCGAGGAAAGATAGGCGGTAAAGCGGCAGGGATGATGCTGGCGTACAAGGTGCTGCTGGAAAAGAGAGACGAGAGTCCGCTGGACGTGAGCAGCCATATCACCATCCCGGATTCCTACTTCCTCGGGTCCGACGTGTTCTACGAATTCCTCAACCACAACGAACTGTTTCAGTTCTTCAACCAGAAATATCGCCCTTATGAGGAAATGGTCGAGGAATACCCGAAGATATGTAAGGCATTCCTGGAAGGGGAGTTTCCTCAGAGTGTGACGGACGGGCTAGGTGAGATCCTAAGCAAGCTCGGATCGTCCCCGGTCATCGTCCGGTCGTCGAGCCTGCTGGAGGACAATTTCGGCATCTCTTTCGCCGGCAAGTACGGTAGCTTCTTCTGCCCCAACCAGGGCACGCCGGAGGAGAACCTGAGGCACCTGGTAAACGCGATCAGGAAAGTGTACGCCAGCGCCCTTAACCCGAATGCTCTGCTCTACCGCCAGCAAGTGGGCATGGTGGACTACGATGAACGGATGGCAGTGCTGATCCAGCGAGTGCAGGGGAGTAAATTTGGCCGGTATTACTTCCCAGCTGTCGCCGGCGTGGCATTCGGCCGCAATCCGTTCCGCTGGTCGCCAAAGATACGGCGCGAGGACGGTTTCCTCCGAATCGTCTGGGGTCTGGGCACAAGGGCTGTCGACCGGGTGGCGAACGATTATCCCCGCATGGTGGCTCTGAGCCATCCACAACTGCGCCCAGAGATCGGGGCGTCCAAGATACGCCAGTATTCCCAGAAGTTCGTGGATGTCATCGACCTGGAGGAAAACTCTTTCAAGACTATGCCAGTGGAGAAGGTGATCTCAGTCGATTATCCGGGTATAGAGCTGCTTGCGTCAGTGGACAAAGGTGATTACATCGAGCCGATCCATTCCCTCGGTTCCCCCGTGCCCCCCGAGTCACTGGTGCTGACATTCGACCGGCTGCTTCAGGAGAAGCGTTTTACAGAAACCATGAAGGCAATTCTGAAGAAGCTGGAAGTGGCCTATGGCAGGCCAGTGGATCTGGAGTTTACCCTCGAGATAATCCCGGATAGGCCGCATCCGGACTTCAAAATCCACCTGCTCCAGTGCAGGCCCCTGAGCAGTTGGGATATGGAGGGGGCCCACGGGATACCAAAAGGAATCCCGGAGAAAGATACCGTTTTCACGGCGAACAGGCTGGTGCCAGAAGGCCGCGTGCAGAAAATCGAATATGTCGTCTATGTAGACCCAAAGCGATACAGGGAAGCCCCCAACTACTCCACGAAGCACGAGATTGGCAGAATGGTCGGCAGGCTGAACCTGCTCCTGGAAGGCAGGCGTTTTATCCTGGTTGGCCCCGGCAGGTGGGGTAGCTCGAACATAGACCTGGGGGTCAGGGTGGCCTACGCGGACATCTACAACTCCTTGATGCTCATCGAGGTGGCATTCGCCGGTTCCAGCGGAACTCCAGAGGCATCCTACGGCACTCATTTCTTCCAGGACCTGGTGGAGGCGAGGATCTACCCTCTAGCCCTGTATCCGAATGAAAGGGGAACGATATTCAATCGAGAGTTCTTCGAGAAAAGCCCAAACAGCCTTCCGGACATGCTGCCGAAATATGCCGAGTATGCCGATTACGTTCGGGTAATTGACATCCGGAAAGCCTCCGGTGGACGGCTCATGGAAGTTGTAATGGACTCTAGCGAAGAGCGAGCTGTGGGATACCTGCGGCGTTACGAGAACTAAAACAACCACTGAGAAGTCTTAACAAGCCGGCTTTGGGCCTCGGATTTGCTTCGAAGTCCGGCTTTTGGAGGATCTTGCGTTTGCCGGCGGGTTGGGGTATACTTTTCGTAAACAAGTTTGGCTTTGCCAAGGGGAACTCGACAGGATGTGAGTCGCAGCGCAGAGTCACAAAAAGCATTCTAGTTGTGACACATAGCCGTGTGCCCCTACCGGCGTTTTTTTCGTTCTTTGTGGTGCCATGTAGACAAGGCATTCCAATCTACACGTAGGAGTTACGGCAAAATGGTTCCTAAATTCCACTCTGTATACCAGCTCAAGATATTGTTGAGACAAGCAAAACCTCCGATATGGCGACGTGTACAGGTCCCCGAGGACATAACCTTGAGCGACCTCCACCAGGTGATTCAGTTAACTATGGGGTGGTACAACGAACATCTGTATCAATTCTACGCCAACGACGTCTATTACGGCGAGTTCGATGACCTGGACGTGGAGGATGCCACCAAAGCACGGCTAAAAGACATTGCCAGGGAAAAGTCACGTTTCACTTACGAGTACGATTTCGGCGACAGTTGGGTGCACCAGATCACTGTGGAAAAAATCTTGCCACCAGAGCCCCAAAAGGCGTACCCTCGGTGCATAGGCGGAAAACGTGCATGCCCTCCAGAGGATATCGGAGGCATTTGGGGATATTACCAGTTTCTGGAGGCATTGAAAGACCTGGACCATCCAATGCACGAGGAATTTACGGAATGGTATGGGGAGGATTTCGATCCGGAGGAGTTCGATCCGAAATTGGCCGATCAACAGCTCGAGTGCCTGCAGGAGAAGTACAGCTAGACATGTACAATTCCCGGCAGGTCTTGGCAGACCCGAGGCGCGCCCGACGAAGACAGTCGTTTCCTCTAAAACAGACGCCTATTCCCACTCGATAGTGGCAGGGGGCTTCGAGCTAACATCGTACACCACGCGACTGACACCTGGGACCTCGTTGACTATCCGACTGCTGACGCGCGCCAGGAGATCATATGGCAGTCTGGCCCAGTCCGCCGTCATAAAATCGTCGGTGACCACCGCCCGCAGGCTGACCGTGTCGGCGTAAGTACGGCCATCCCCCATGACGCCAACGGAACGCACCGGTAGAAGCACTGCAAACGCCTGGGAGACCTTTCTGTAAAGCCCCGCATTCCGCAGTTCCTCCAAGAATATGGTATCTGCCTGCCGTAAAGTCTCCAGCCGTTCCGGGGTTACCTCCCCCAGGATGCGGATCGCCAGGCCAGGGCCAGGGAACGGATGGCGCCAGATAATCTCATCCGGAAGCCCCAACGCTTCCCCCACAGCCCTTACCTCGTCCTTGAACAGGTAACGCAGCGGCTCGATGAGCTCGAAAGACAGGTCCGCCGGCAATCCCCCGACATTGTGATGGGTCTTGATGGTATGCGCTGTGCGCTGCTGGGCGCCGCTGGCAGACTCGATGACATCGGGATACAGAGTGCCCTGCGCCAGGAAAGCCGCACGCCGGCCCTGAGCCAGAGCAATCCTGGCCTCAGCCTCTTCGAATGTTCGTACGAACCGCTCGCCGATTTTTTTCCGCTTCAGTTCTGGATCGACGACACCCACCAGGTCTGCCAGGAACTTCTCGGAAGCATCCACGGCGACCAGACGCATTCCCATGTACGTCCGAAAAGTCCTCACTACCTGTTCAGATTCCCCCTTGCGCAGCAATCCATGATCCACGAATATGCACGTCAGCCTGTCTCCTACGGCGCGATGCACCAGAGTCGCTGTCACAGCGGAATCCACGCCCCCACTCAAGCCGCAAATGACCGATCCATTTCCCACCCGATCGCGGATAGCCTCAACCGTTTTTTCGATAAAAGTGCCAGGTCTCCAATCTGGCTTGCAGCCACAGATGTCCACGACGAAATTGCGCAGGATATCCTTCCCGTGGGCAGTATGTCGGACTTCGGGGTG
>WFSD01000277.1 GCA_015486235.1 Anaerolineae bacterium | reverse complement strand
TTTGGATTCCCAAAAGATCTGTGTGCTAAGGTGTTCTTCGACGCCATCTGGCAGTATTTCGCGGATCACCCAATGAGTGTCATCCAGAAAGTCCGTCTGACCAATATCGACAGGCTTACGGCCAACATCTTTTTGGAGGAAGCCAAACGCCGGTGCCCCAAGGATGGAGAAAAAGGGGACGTGGCCTGAAAGATGTCAACGATAGGAGAATTGTCGCATGATGCAACCTGATTGGATGTCAGAAGCTGAGTCTCTACAGCCCCGGATGGTAGCCTGGCGCAGAGACTTCCACATGCACCCGGAACTTGCTTTCCACGAACATCGTACTTCCGAAATCGTCGCTGAGACATTGCGTTCCCTGGGGCTGGAAGTGCGCACGCACGTAGGGAGAACGGGGGTGATTGGGCTGCTCCACGGGTCCAAACCCGGCCCTGTGGCAATGGTGCGTTTCGATATGGACGCGCTTCCGATTCAGGAGGAAAACGACGTGCCATACAAATCTCGCGTCCCGGGTGTGATGCATGCCTGTGGCCATGACACCCATACCGCCATGGGACTCGGGATCGCCACGATGCTGAGTGCGCATCGGCAGGAGATGGCAGGACAAGTAAAGTTCGTATTCCAGCCTGCTGAAGAGGAAGGCGGAGGGGCATTGGCGATGATCGAGGACGGTGCTCTGGAAAATCCGGCACCGGATGTCGCTTTCGCCATGCACGTATGGAACACATTGCCAGCAGGAAACGTGATCGTACAGCCCGGTCCGGTAATGGCTTCAGCAAGCGACCTGTATATCGCCGTGATGGGGCGCGGAGGGCACGGCGCACTCCCTCACGAGAGCATAGACCCGGTGACAACCGCAGCTCAGGCAATAGTCGCACTGCAGACTTTTCTGCAAAGGAGAATAGATGCCCAGGAAACTGCTGTGGTTAGCATCACCTCCATCAAAGGTGGGGAGGCTTTCAATGTAATCCCTGATCTGGTGGAGATGAAGGGTACTATCAGGACGTTTTCTGAGGATATCTGGAAGCAGGTACGTCAGGGGATCGAGGAGGTACTGGAAGGTGTCACATCAGCATTCGGAGCCAGGTACGAGCTGAAAATATCCAACAGAGTTCCGGCCACGGTGAACGATCCAAAGGCAACGGAATGGGTGCACCGAGCAGCCGAGAGTCTGATTGGCTCGGACCATGTGCTCCGGGCCAAGCCCGCTATGGTCTCAGAGGATATGTCGGAGTTCCTGTCGAGAGTCCCGGGATGTTATTTCTTCCTGGGTTCCCTGGACGAATCGCGCGGGTTTGCGGCACCTCACCACAGCTCCTTGTTCGACGTCGACGAAAGCGTCTTCAAACTAGGCGCCGCGATCATGAGCAAGGCGCTGTGGGATTGCCTGCAAGCCGAAGGGAAGTGATAGAGGGCACTCGAGGTGTGCGCCAAAGCGCACACCTTGTTGTCATTGCATGGCAGGCGAAATGCTATGCTTTGTTCTCCTTCGCCGGCCCTTGTAAAGTTCTTTGCAGGTAGATGTTCGTCGTCCTGGTATTCTCCTCGATGGCTACCCCCAGCGATATAAGATGTCCCAAGAGCAGGAACACGATGAAATAGTATACCGACAGGCTCAGTGAGATTATCGGCCCGACGATGCGCCAGGCCGAAGTGAGCGATATTGTTCCACCCCCGCTGAGAGCCGAAATCATGCCCCATGCTGTTCCTGCAGCGCTCGCTAAAGCCAGCACCAGGGATATCCACGCCAACACCTTGAAGAATGTCGCCAGAGCCCGTAACGTAGTGAATCGCTTTTCCATAGAGATGGCTCCTTTATTTTTCTGGGAAGTGCATCTTCAGCGAGATATCGCCCCATGCAAGAGGCTTGGTGAGTCCTTCCACCAATGGGGTCTCGACTTCTGTGCCTGTCCAGAGCTGGTATAGCCAGACAGCATTGGAAAGGCTGGCCTCATCCCACTGAATCTTGGGAAGTGGCTCCTGATTCAGACCAATGGAAAGACTGCCGTTCCTTATGTGCAGGTCTACCTCATTGACGCCGTGTTCCTGAAGTATCTGGATGGTTTCCGGTGGGAGCCTGAGGAAAGAGAGATCAGCGTTGGTGGCTGCTTCTATCTGGCTCAATGGCATCCCCAGGAGCTCCGGCTCTCCGGAAGGCCCATATGTGAGATCCAGATACAGCTTCATACCTTTCTTCCCCTCGGACGTTGCAGAGGTCGCTCCCAGAAGAGGGGCTTTTTCATCTCGGAGGGCTATTTTGTCGTGGCCAGTCGCCACCGGGAAAGTCACGACGAAATCCAGGCCTACATAACGCGCCCACGGCAGAAGCTTTTTCCATGTTCCGGCATATCCTACGTTCAACAGTTCCAGCAAATCCCCCGCACTTTGCAAGCTTTCTTTGTCCCAGGCAAGATGCGGCAACGGCTGGGCATTGACAAAAAGAAACATCCCATTTTCGTCCGTCACCGCCTCGATGTGCTGTATGTTGTGGTCGCTCAGAGAAGCTACCGCCTGCGGGTCGAACCTCCCTACGGTCAGCCCGAAACGGTCCAAGACATCGTTGATTGCCACGCCTGCGAAGTGCGGCTCTCCATCCTCGGAGACCTGGACGATGATCCTGGGGATCTTGAGGAGGAAAGCGCCACCTCTCTTGTCCGGTTGGGCAGCAGGGGACGCGAAAGCTGGGGGAACCATAGCCAGGATCAGCAACACTAACAGGAGATCAACGAAAAACCGGCTGCGGTTGCGCATAGTTTACCTCCTCG
>WFSD01000276.1 GCA_015486235.1 Anaerolineae bacterium | reverse complement strand
GCGTCGGCGAACTTCACGCCGGGGCTGGCGTTCCTGTCATCGTAGAGCACGGACACGCCCGCGTCCTCCAAATGACGGTACAGCCCTTCCGCTGTCTCCCGCACCCGCTGATCTTTCTGCTTCACCGTCACCAGATGCACCTGGAACGGCGCGACCTCCGGAGGCCACGCCAGCCCGGCATCGTCGTGGTGCATGTGAGCTATCGCCGCAAGCAAGGGCAAAAGCAGCAACTCCGTACTCACCACGTGGAGCGGAACACTCTTCCCATCGCGGTTCAGGAACACCATGCCGGCGCGCTCTGCCATATCCGGCGAGTGCCGCCACACCCTGCCCACCAGAAAACCCGTCCGCCTCTCGGTGGCGGCCCCGCACCGGGGACACGGGTCTCCTGCGCTGGCTGCCGCTATGTCAGCCCAGATGTGCGGCTTGAAATCGCGTCCTGGGTTTACACCTGTCAGATGATACCCCGGCTTGTTGGCACCCGCCACGAAATTCTGCCCCGCCAGAGCGCTCTCGTCCGCCACCACCAGCACGCCCCTGGGGATGCCCACGGGCGAGGCGTACCCAGGCACCATCTCTGCCCGCGCCAGCTCCTCCGCAGTAGCCGGATGGAGCGGCCCGCGCTCAACCGCCCGTTCCAGCTTCGCGGGGCTTACATCCAGGTCGCCGCGGATGACGGCGAACACTACCTGCCCCTCGGCATCGGCGTAGAAAACCGCTTTCAGCGTCTGCGACTCCGGCACCCCCAAATACTCCGCCACCGCCGCTATCGTCGTGCACCCTGGGGTCTCGACCATCTCCGGCTCCGCCAAGGGAGCGGGGTCCAGCGGCACCACGCGCAGCCTTGCGGCGTCCTCCTCCGCCCTGTAGCCGCACTTCGGGCATTCAATCCAGCGATCGGTACCGTCGGCAGGTACGAAATACGCGCTGCTCAACATGTCGTCGTGCGCCGTGAAGAGCGCCTCCCCTTCCAGGAGGACACCATCCAGCAACGTCTCGCCAATCCGGCTCCACAACGCCCCCACCTTTGTCCAGGCCTCGTCCGCCGACGCTTCGTCCGGCAGGAAAGCAACGATCCGCACGGGCACCGCCGGCGCATCACGCAAGAGAACCCATGTCGGGAGCTGCTTGTACGAACTCAGCTCGGAAGCGGCGGCCTGCCAGAGCCCCTCGGGCCACGTCGGCCCAGACACGGACCACAGGTCGTCCACCTCCAGCGCTGCCCGCACGAAATCCATCAGCCGTTCCACCGACATCGCCCCCAGGGGCAACAGCCCGATCCTGCCGGGAGCGTGCCGCAGGAAGCCCGCGCGGGCCAGCAGCCCCATCGCCAGTGTCAGGGATTCGTCTACCTTCCGCTTGGTACTCCCAAAAATGTGGCTATAGCGCACGTTTTTCCCCTTTCATCATCTTTCATGGAAAGTGCCTGTACATGTCTTTTCGACGCAAAAAACGTACGAGAATGACCATGTCATCTTCTATCTTCAGACCAATCCGATAGTCTCCTATCCTGATCCTGTAAGCGCCCTTTCCTGGCGAGAGCTTCCGGATGCGCTTGATCTGGGAGATATCCCCAGGGCGCTCAATAGCAACGATAACGTCTTCTAGCCCTTTGCTCAGGTAAGGGCTTCTGATGCGCTTGAGGTCTTTGAGAAAGCTTCTTTATGAACCTGACTTTCAAGACATTTCCTCTCCGCCTCCCCCGCGGGCTCCGCGGTGAAAGCAATCCGTCTCCCTACTTCACACTCACCGGCCTCGGATCCGTGGCCCGGCGGTTGCCCGCCAGGTCGTAAGCAGCCGCCAGCAGGATGTGATGCCCAGGCGCAGCCTGCCACGTCACCCGGTACGGAGCCTGCGCGGCTTCCCCCACCCGCCTGCCATCTACGAAGAAAACGACTCTGGCGACGCCTACGTTGTCGTGGGCATCCACCTCCAGCACCACAGGGCCTGCCGGTATCCCGCTCGCCTGCTTCGGCTGCACCCACGAAAGCCATGGCGTGGTGTTGTCCAGTTGCACCGTTACTCGATCCTCGGCAGAGGTGCCCACCGCCGAGAACACCCGGAGACGCAGAGTGTAGATGCCATCCGGCAGGTTCAGCATCCTCGTGTTCCAGGAACCCAGAAGCCCGCCCGGTGCTGGAACCCGCTGATCCGGGATCACCTTCGTCCACTGGTCAGGAGCTGGCTCTGCACCCGGTGCGAAATCCAGCACGTAGTGGTCGAAAGCTGGGCCTCCGGCGTACCCAATAACGTGTACATTGCCGCCCACCACGGCGTTGTTCACCGGCTTGTCTATCCGCGCTGTCAGCAAGCCCGGCATTGCCGTAGCAGTGGGCGTGCCGACGAGCCCGGGCGTGGCAGTTTGGGATGGTGTAACTTGCGGCGTAGGCGTTCCAGGCATCACCGTGGGAGACAGGACCGATGTCAGGGTGATGGTTGGAGTTGCGGTGGCCGTAGGGGTCGCGGTTGGTGTTTCGGTCGGCGTGGGAGAAGGCGTAGCGGTGAGCGTTGGTTGAACCAACGATACGTGCACTCTGGCCTCGTATACGTCTCCATGGTGATCGAAAGCGAGCACCCGCAGGGTGTAATCTCCATCGCCCAACCCTGATATATTCCATGTGGCCATCAGCCCGCCATTTGTCTCGGTGGTCACCGGCCCGCTTACCTGTCCCCATCCAATGGGATCCAGAGTGAACCCGTACTCCACCTGGTAATGGTCGAAATCTGGGATGTGCACGGTGCCCATCACCGGAACATCCGCATGCACTTCCTCGCCCTCTTTCGGGACATCGATTTTCAACACTGGCTTGAAGCACGCCTGCGAGGTCTCTTTGGGAGGCTGAGGGATGCCATGTTTCTCCGCCCATTCCCGGTATTTCTCCGGGTAGACAGCGAACACCTTCTTCTCCGTCAGGTGCT
>WFSD01000275.1 GCA_015486235.1 Anaerolineae bacterium | reverse complement strand
GGCTCACATGGCCCCTTCTCCGTTCGGAGAGTTCGAACGCTCACAAGCGGCTGCTACAGGCCCCTCCCTCTCGCACTGCAATGGGCGAGGGAGGGGGTGGGTGAGAGCCAAAGACTGTGCCATCACACCAGTTTGGAGCGCTACCAATTCATTCGGCGCTTGCAAGCGCCAACACAAATCCTTTTTCGGATTCAACGATGGGCACAGCACGCTGCGCCCCTACCGGGGTAAGCCACTCTTCGAGAGCAGGTACGTCAGGGTTTTCTCGCCCGCAGCAGCCGGACGTAGCCCCCGACATAGGTCTTTGTGTCAAAATCGACGAAACCGTGCTGGGAGAGCATCTTCTTCAAATCCATCGCCACGAACTCACTTGCAAGCGGACATTCCGCTTTCTTGAATATCCACCGGAAGAGGAAGAACTGAGCCCCCAGATCGAATTCATTGTAGTCCAGAACGAAGAACTCCCCGCCTGGCCTCAACGCCTGATAGACGTTGTCCATGATTTTCTCTTTGTCGTAGTTCTCGAAGCCATGAAGCACGAAAGACATAAACGCCTTGTCGAATTCCCCCTGGATATTCCATGGTTCCTCTATTCGCTGGAACACGAAAGAGACGTTGGGGTAATCTTTACACCGCTCCACAGCCTGGGCCATCATCTCCTCGCCGATATCGAATCCCAGAATGCGCCCCTCGGGGCCGGCATGCTCCAGCATCATACAGTCGTTCCGTCCGGTGCCGGAACCCAGGTCCACGATAGCATCACCAGAACGGATACCCATGTCCCCGATGATTTGTTTGATCATCCCTTCGTATTTACCCAGCGTCAGGATGTCCATCAGGCGGTCGTAATGCCGCGCTTCTAACCCTTTGACTTCGACCTTTGTCCTTGTAGATGGCATGGTACTGTAGTCCCCCTAAGCCTGGACAAGCCAAACGAATCAGCGGACGGGCGAATCAGCGACCGGTAGGAGCACTGAGGAGGTTTCGCTGATTCGCCAATTCGTTGATTCGTCATCTTTGCCCAGTGTACAAGAATTTCGCTGGTAAGATATTACGAACTCTGGAATTTCGCCCAACAAAGAGCGGGAGTGGCTGCCTTCAACGGAACGAGGAACACTTCCGGAGACAGGCTCTCCCGCTTTTGCGAGGCTTCCCAGTGCACAGAATTCAATAACTGGATGGGATGCATTGCTCCTGTATTTACGGTATGTACTCTTTGAAAACCGTTACTGCATTTTGCCCACCAAATCCGAATGCGTTGACAAGCGCGACCCGCACTTTTTGTTTCCTGGCTTCGTTCGGCACGTAATCCAGATCACATTCCGGGTCCGGATTTTCCAAATTGATAGTCGGCGGTATAACGCCGGTATGAATTGCCAGAATTGGGGCCAACGCTCCCAGCGCACCTGCTGCGCCCAGGGTATGCCCAAGCATCGATTTGGTAGCCGATATGGCAACCTTGTAAGCGTGATCCCCCAACGCCGCTTTGATCGCTTTGGTCTCGGTCACGTCGTTCAGCGGTGTGCTGGTGCCATGAGCACTGATCATGTCCACTTCCTCAGGACGGAGTCCTGCCCTCGAAATGGCCGTCCGGATTGCCCTCGCTGCCTGGGATCCGTCCGGCGCCGGTGCGGTGATGTGATAGGCATCTCCAGTCAACGCCCCCCCACACAGTTCGGCATAGACTTTCCCGACGCCGCGTTTCCGGGCATGTTCTTCTGTTTCTACCACCATAGCGGCCGCCCCCTCGCCAATCACGAAGCCATCGCGGTCTTTGTCAAAGGGTCGTGAGGCTTTCTTCGGCTCGTCGTTGCGGGAGGAAAGCGCCCCCATCCTGATGAGAGAGGCGACAGCGACGGGGGATATGGTTGCCTCCGTCCCTCCGACGATGAACATATCTGCCTCTCCCAGCCGGAACAGATTCCATGCTTCCACGAACGCATAATTGCCACTGGCGCACGCCGCCGAGGAAGTGATGATCGGCCCCTTGATGCCCGTCGCAATGGATACCTGGCAGGAAACAGCGTTTGGCATGACGTTAGGCAGGACGAAAGGCCCCAGGCTCCGTGGCCCCCTATCCAAGAGCATCAAAGTGGCTTTCTCTGTCTCTATCACGCCACCGCCCCCAGTGTTGAACACAATACCAACGCGTTCAGGATCTTCGTGGGACATATCAACGCCAGCGTCCCCCATCGCCTGGAACGCCGACGCAAGGGCAAATTGAATGGGACGAGCAAGGCGTCTGGCAAGCTTCCTGTCCATAAATTGTCTCGGATTGAAATCCCTGACCTCCCCCGCTATCCTTATCGGATAGTTGCTGGCGTCGAAAGACGAGATCGTATCTATCCCAGAGACACCTCCCGTCATGTTGTGCCAAAAGTCATCTATATTCAGGCCGATAGAGGATATAACCCCTAGCCCGGTGACGAGATAACGTGTCAATGTCGCTCCTCCTTACGATTGGTTGTCCCGGATTCTGCCAACTACGCCGCGGGGTATGCTCATGGCATACCGCAACCGCAGTCAGATGACGTTCTGCTCTCGTTCCATGGCTCCTGGCTTGAGGAATCGTTCGTACCGGAGTCTGTCGATGTCCACCGTGTGCGCCCTGCCATCAAGGATCTCCTCGGCGATCAGCACGCCTGCGCCTGGACCATGCATGAACCCATGCCCGCTGAACCCTGCCACGCAGTAGAAGCCCTCCGGTTCAGGCATCTTCCCCATAATCGGATGTGCATCAGGCGTGATCTCGTACAATCCCGCCCAGAACGTGCGAAGGCTGGCTTTCTCCGCGACTGGCAATCTATGCATCAGCGCATCCAGACTACTCATCATCCAGTCGGAATCCACTGTCGTGTCATAGTCTGGCTTCTCGTTTGGGTTGGACATGCCTGTGAGAAGGCCACCGCTCTCCCTGTGAAAATAAAGGCCGTTGGGATACTCGACTACCATCGGCAGATCCTGCGGAATTTCATCCATGGGAGCCGTGACAGCGATCTGCCTCCGGTAAGGGAGAATTGGGATATCCACCCCCACCAGCCTGCCAATTTCCTTGCTCCAGGCTCCAGTGGCGTTCACCACTACGTGGGTTTCCACAATGCCCTTGTCCGTCTCCACAGCGGTGATCTTGCCTTTCTCGACACTGATGCCAGTGACCGTGGTGTCTGTGACCAGCCTAGCGCCCAGCCTGTGGGCCATTTTCACATACCCTTGCACCACACTGGATGGGTCTGCCAGCCCGTCACGACCGTAGAAAGTGCCCGCGACGATATCTTCCACGTTGAGTATCGGGACTTTCTTCAAGATGTCCCTCGTGGTCAGCCATTCAGTCTCAATTCCCAGGCTCCTCTGAAGCTCCACGTTTTTCTGGAACCTGGGGACCAACTCCTCGGAAGCCATGACGAAGAGGTAGCCGCAGAAATTCAGATCTATTGGCTGGTCGAATTCCTCCTCGAAATGCTCCATGATCCCGATGCTGAGTTTTGAGAGCTCGATGTTGACCTTGCTGGAGAACTGGTGACGGATGCCGCCAGCGCATTTGCCGGTGGACTCCTGGCCGAAGAATTCATCTCTTTCTATGACGACGACATCCTTGGCACCTCTTTTGACGAGGTTGTAGGCAGTGCTCAAGCCCATCACGCCGCCACCAATAATCACAACGTCCGCCTTCTGAGGCAGTGGATCCATTTTGGAAAGCCTCCTTGCTCTGTTTTTGTCTTACAAGGGAATGCGAGTCCCCCATCCATCTTTCTCCGCCGCTTGCAGGACGATCCGAGCCACGGCTACATCCTGCACGGCGTTGCCCACTGACTTGAAAAACGTGATTTCGTCGGGAGATTGCCGTCCCGGCGCTTTGCCAGCCAGCACCTCCCCGATTTCTACGATGTCCTCCTCGCGGATTGCCCCCTCGCGAAGAGGAATTATCAAATCGCCAGCCTCGACCAAAGCGCTGGTTCTGCTGTCTATGACGACGCGGGCCCTGGCGACCAATCCCGCCGGGATTTCCTGCATCTCCGGCGTATACGCCCCAATGCCGTTGACATGGGTGCCGGGGGACACATCAGCTGCATCGAAGACAGGTCTTCGGGAAATGGTGGCTGTGTTGATTACGTCTGCATCCCTCACAGCCTCTCTTGCAGAGGATACGGTTCGGAAGTCGATGTCCGGCAGTTCCTCTGACATCCTGTCACAAAGCGCCCTCGCCGCTTCCGTGTTTATGTCATAAATGCGCACTTCTCGGATTGGCCGGACAGCGCAGACAGCCGATATCTGTGTTGGCGCCTGGCCGCCTGCGCCGATCATTGCCATGATCCCCGAGTCCTCGCGTGCAAGAAGCCGGGTGGCAACTCCAGAAGCCGCACCGGTTCGCAACGCAGTCAGATAAGTCCCCTCGATCGCTGCTTTCGGGATTCCAGTTTCTGCATCCACCACGATCACCAGAGCGGTTACCGTCGGCAATCCTTTGGATGGGTTCTCGCCGTAGACCGACACTATTTTCACCGCCATAGCGTTGTCGTCCTTCAGGTACCCCGGCATGAACAGGGTAACCCCATGAGAAGTCCGCAAAGGCACGCGCAGTGGCACGTCTGCCCTGGAAAAGGAAAGCTGCACATACGCATTCTCGACAGCGTCTATGGCGGAGAGCATGCTTACCCCACGTTCGACTTCCTCGGCAGAGACAGCCAGCAATTCCATCGGATTTTCCCCTTGATACCCTAAAAACTTACTCACGCAATCATCGTATAATGATACCCCAAAAGCCTTCCTGTCGTCAAGCTACGGATGCCGGGGAAAAACGAAGTAATTCCTGGGGGCCCGTAGGGTCCCCAGGAATTACCTGGTAGCATTCAGAACTGGTGGGACGGCGCGGCTTTTGGCCCTCACCCACCCCAACCCCTCCCTCTCCCGCTTCCGCAGGCGAGGGAGGGGCCGCCGGATGCCTGCGCAAGCAAGCTTCGCTTTTCCACCGGAAGGAAGGGCTCCAAGAGTGTCGCGCTGGGGCGAGCTAACAGTCCGCTCTACAAAATTCGCCATCAGTGGCAGCGCAAGCAACATTGGAAACGGCTCAAGAGAGCAATTCCCATGCTATTTGCCAGTTTTCCACGGTACAGCCTTCCCCGCTGTGCCCCTCC
>WFSD01000274.1 GCA_015486235.1 Anaerolineae bacterium | reverse complement strand
TAGAGTGAGGCTGGCAATCTGGACTTCTCCGTGCTTCATGGAGAAGTTTTTTGTTTTCCCGGTTGTAGCCTAAGAAGGGTGGCACCGCGGGAGACAGCTATATGTCCTCGTCCCTGACATTGGGACGAGGATTTTTGTTTTTCGCCTGCGAAATCTTTGCTCGACACAATGAGGGAAACTTTTACACGAGTCATGAGGCAGCGAAGGTGCGAAGAAGAACATTTACTATCCTTGCACCAGGTGAGCTGGAGGGAGCGATGTACCATCCAACTTTGGAAGAATTCAGGCAATCGGCGGAGAGTGGCAATCTTGTGCCGCTGTACCGGGAACTGCCGGCTGACTTGCGCGCTACGCCCGCATGGCCACCAGCGCCGACGAGGGGGCGGTGCTGAGGTAAAGGGTGCAGTCACAAGAGCGGGCGCAACGCCCGCTCTGTGTTTTTGACGCCTTTCTTCTCCTGGTGTATCATTTTGGTGTCAGTAGTCTTCGTGTCGTATTGATCGCCGGTGAAAAGTGCATTGTCGAACGAGGCCAACAGATGAAGGGGGCGAGTAGTTGAATGATGTCCTGATACAGGGCTGTACGCTGGCTATGTGCCAGGGTTTCCGGGCGCTCATACACAAGGGAAACTCTCGACGAACTGCAAAGGAACCTACGAGAAGTCATCGAGATGCTGCTCGAAGATGGCGAAAAGGGAGTCCAAGAGGTGAACCATTAATTTTTATGTGAGAAAGTTGGATGGATAGTTGCCCTGTTTGCTCAGACATTGGGGAGATACGACGGGAACAGCATTATGCCGACTCTTAAGCAGATTGGCCCCTATCGATTCTTCTTTCTTTCGTTGGACTACGATGAGCCGCCGCACGTCCATGTCCAACGGGAGGACAGAGTTGCGAAGTTTTGGCTGGATCCTGTGGCTTTAGCCAAAACTGGTGGGTTCAAGGCTGCCGAGTTGAACCGGATTGCACGCTTAGTGCACGATCATCAGCAAGAATTTCTGGAGAAATGGCATGAATTCTTTGGCCGTGGTTGAAGTGGAAGAAGCCCGCGCCCGGCGGGTCGAAGTGACAGAGGACTTACTGGTAGTTGAGCTGGCCGATGGGCGTACGTTGAGTGTCCCGCTGGCATGGTATCCGCGCCTGTGGTATGGTACCCTGGAAGAACGGGCTCAGGTTGTCCTGCTTGCGGACGGGACGATCTTGCATTGGGCTGCTTTGGACGAGGATTTGAGCGTAATGGGGCTGCTGTTGGGAAAGCGGTCGGGTGAGTCGCCGGAGTCTTTGAGGAAATGGTTGGGGGCGCGCAAGAAGCGAGGTAAGGTCTCCCAAACGCCCCCGACTTGACCGGTATGCAGTCGGCAGCAGAGTGGAAGCCGGTGAGACGGGAGCTTTCCGACTGGCTTGCCCGGTACCCCCGCATGGCCGCCAGCGCGGACAAGGGAGCTGTGTAGAGGTAAGAGACCTTCGTAGCTAGGAGCAGGCACGGGCGTTGGCTGCTCCTTTCTGCGTGACCCCAAGGTTACCTCGGCAACCAAAGGTAGGGGAGGTACAGAGGCTCGCGTTCTGTTACCCACCTGTGCCAGAAAGTCCGCGCCTGGTCCCTCTAAGGGTGTGGCACCACCATCACTATGAAGCTGCCAGCGTCACTGGCCGCCGGAGAGCTCTTCGTAGAGGGCATCAGCACGTTGCTCCCTAATGTTTGTGGACCACTCCTCCGGCATCTTCCCCTGCCAACGCGCCTGAACCATATCGCCGAGAGCGAACAGGTCGTCCAGTGTCTCCTGTGCTCGTTGCGATCTGCGATGCTCGTCCTCCAGAGTCTGATCCAGAATCTCCCGGATCACCTCCCTCACTCTTGCCATCATTAGGCCGGTAGGTGCATTCTACCGGCCTTTTCCACCATCTGGATTCACCGCCTGTCGTCGATATCCCCTTCATACATCAACGCTTCGTTTCCTCGTTCATTGGTACGGATGCGAACTACGTCTTCGACAGGGTAGACGAAGATAATCCCATCTCCCGTTTGTCCCGTATATGCTGCACTGCGTATCGCATCCACCGCCTCTTGAACATGCCGGCCGCTAAGAACGATATTCAACTGTATCCTGGACAGTAGATCTACCTTGTACGTGCCAGAGCGCCCTGTGAGTGTGATGCCGCCTGCCCTGCCGTGTCCACGAACTTCCACGACATTCATGCCCAAAATCCCTGTCTTGTACAAAGCTCCTTTCACGTCGTTAAGCTTTTCCGGCCGTATGAACGCTTCGATTTTCTTGATCATCAACGTCCCTCCTGACATTTACCGGATCGTTAGGTAGGAAGTCAGCTGTACGCACACTCACCATGAGCACTGATGTCCAGCCCTACCTCTTCTTCCTGCTCAGACACACGCAGGCTCAACAGTACGTTGAGTATCCTTGCCAGCAAGTAAGTCATTCCAAGAGCGAAAGCTACGGTAACCGCAACCGCCATCGCTTGGCTCAGGAGCAAAGAGGGATTCCCGTAGAACAGGCCATCGGCTCCATTCGGGTTTACGCTGGACGTAGCGAAAAGTCCGGTAGCCAGTGCACCCCAGATACCCGCCATTCCGTGACAACCCCATACATCCAAAGGCTCGTCCAGCTTTAGACGCTGTCTCAAGCGGATGGCAAAGTAGCTTACAGGGGCGGCCAACGTCCCAATGGCGATTGCAGCCGCAGGAGTAACAAAGCCAGCCGCCGGGGTAATCGCAACCAGGCCCACTATTGCGCCGGTTACTATCCCCAGCACCCCAGGTCTTTCATCAAAATACCAACTTAAAAGCATCCAAGAGAGGGCAGACGCAGCAGCAGCGGTGTTGGTAGTCACAAGCGCTAAGGCAGCTATCCCATTGGCAGCCAAAGCACTCCCCCCGTTAAATCCAAACCAACCCATCCACAATGGCCCAGCACCTAACACCGTGTAGGGTATGTTATGCGGCTCGAAGGAGATATGTGGGAACCCCTTGCGTCTGCCGATCACCAGAGCAAAGGCCAAGGCCGAGAAACCAGCGAGTATGTGCACTACCGTGCCGCCTGCGAAGTCCAGTACTCCTAGGTTTCGGAGAAACCCATTTTGCCCCCACACCCAGTGGGCCACCGGATCGTAAACCAGCGTAGACCACAACAGGCTAAAGAGAAGAAACGCGCCGAAGTCCACCCGTTCCACCAAGGCCCCAGTGATCAGTGCGGGTGTGATTATGGCAAACATCATCTGAAAAGCGGCAAAAGCCAGATGAGGGATGGTTGCGGCGTACTGGGGATTAGGCTCAAAACCCACCCCGGAGAAGCCTAAGAAGTTTAGCCCTCCGAACACTCCGCCGTGATCGGTTCCAAAGGCGAAGCTGTAGCCGAACAACACCCATTGGATGCTGATCAGTGCCATCGTGCTGAAACTCAAACCCAGCGTGGAGACTACATTCTTCCTGCGTGTCATGCCTCCGTAAAAGAAAGCCAAGGCGGGAGTCATCATCAGTACAAGAGCAGCGGACACGAGCACCCACAGAGAACCTTCGGAGTTCTCACCATGCTTCATTCTACAGGAATAAGTCCACAAATCCATTACCCAAATGGGTCAATTCTGTCTTTTTGCGAGGCTCCTGAAGCAAACCGGATGCCCAAAGTTGTATCGGGGGCCTTCTCGGTGCTCTTTTTGCTATGTATTTCCTTGGGCTTTCGAAGCAAATCGAAAGCCCGAAATCGCTTCAGGGGCATTCTCGACGCTTCTGAAGCGATCCGCCACTTGCCGTTGGGGTTGATGTAGAGTGATAACGGTTCTGGGGATTCCTGGGGCCCGTAGGGCCCCCAGGAATTGCTTCGCTCTCCCTCCCTTTTTCTGAATTTGGCAGAGCTTCTCGGAAAATGTATAATGCCGATAGACTTTCCACGACGTTGTGAAACGCCTCACGAAGAGCT
>WFSD01000273.1 GCA_015486235.1 Anaerolineae bacterium | reverse complement strand
GGTGCGGTTCGAGCCGCTGTCGAACCCCGTGTTCCATCCGGGACGTGCTGCGGAGATCTTCCGCGGCAAAGTGCGGCTGGGCGTCCTGGGCGAAGTGCACCCGCTGGTGCGGGAGGCGTTCGACCTTCCAGCGCAGCGTGTGGTCGTCGCCGAACTGGATTTGGTGCCGCTGGCGGAAGCCGCGACGCATCCCACCGAACTGAAGCCGATTTCCCAGTTCCCCGCGGTGAAAGAGGACCTGGCCGTGGTGGTGGATGCAGACATCCCGGCGGCGCGGGTGGCGGAGGAGATTCGGAGAGGCGGCGGGCGGCTGCTTCAGGACGTGCGGCTGTTCGACGTGTACACCGGCAAGCCGATTCCGCCGGGGAAGGTGAGCCTGGCGTTCTCCCTGACGTACCAGGATTTCAGCAAGACGCTTTCGGACAAGGACGTGGCGAAGACGCGGAAGAAGATCATAGACAGGCTCCAGCGGAAGCTGGGAGCGGAACTGCGAGCGTGATTTGGGAACGGGGCGGCCTTGCGCAGGCCGCCCGATTTTTTGGATGCAGAGGCGACGGGTACTTCGGCGAGGACGTCACGGGCTGGTCGAGCCGTCTGGCTCGACCGAAGTAACAGCCCACTCTACAGATTCCGCCGCATCGGTACTTGTATTTTCGACCAGTTCGATGTGCAGCATGTTACTCTCAGGATAGTACCGGAGTCTCATCGTTTCCTCACCAATTCGCCACCCGAACACGCTCTTCTGTCACGACGACAAAATGCCCTTCCAAAACCCCGGTGTCGTTCTTCAACCGATCGCTGAGCACTGTCGTCTTGTTCGCCGGACGCTCAACGACGCATTACGCCGCCTCGGTCTCCAGGGGCAAAAACGTCGTGTCGGCAAGCGATCTCACGGCAAACAGCAGGCATGCCTGAACGTCTTCAGGAGTGAGGCCTTCGTACTCTTCCAGAATCTCCTCCATGCTCATCCCCTGGGCCAGGAGCCCAAGGATGTATTCCACGGTCAAGCGCGTGCCTCGCACGACCGGCTTGCCGGCCATGACGGCAGGATCTGTCGTGATGCGCTCCAACAGTTGCCGTTCGCTCATCGTTTCGCTCCTACATTTCTTGGATATTTGTCTGCTGGCTGAGTATATCACACCCTTTGGGCAGTCTCAAGAAGCATGAAGAGGTGCCCTGAACCAGCGAATCAAGCGGGGTTCGTTTTCTTGCTGGTGGTGGCGGTTCGAGCACATCGCGCCAGGCCGGATTAACGAGAGCAAGCTGCAAAATCACGGTGGACTATGACCGGCTGCAGTCCGTTGTCGAGGGGGGGCTGTCTGGGCTCCTTACGGAGTAAAGCAAGGATACGGCAGCAACTGTAGTCCCTCGATGAAGCGATAATCGCGCTGGTTCTTCGAGATGAGAGGGTGGTTCGTTGTTATTGCTGTTGCTGCGATCAAGGCATCGGGTATCATCAAGCCATGACTCAGCCGATACCGCTGCAGAAGATCGAGGGCGGTGTCACACATCCACTCATTCAATTTGATCACCTGGAACCATTGCAGAAAACGCTCTGTGTTACGCTGTTCTACTTTGTTCCGACAGCCAACCAACAATTCCATCTGGGTTATCACGCTCACGGCCAACACAGATTGGCGTTCGATCTGAACCAGGCAGTCAACAGCCTCGCTGACCTGGTGGGCTGCATCAATCAGGATGTCGGTGTCAACGATGATCAGCCCGTTCACGCTTTATGCTCCCACTCGCGCTGTCGCAGCCCGCGTACCCACGCTATGCTGTCTTTCATGTCCTCACGATCCCGCCACATACCGATGAATGGCTCGTCGGTCAACCTAGTTCGTCGTTCTTTCCTTGCAGGCTGCGTGGTCGGATAACGCGCTTTCAGGAACGCTATGAAGTCTATGACCTGCTTCTGCGCCTCTGGTGGCAACGATGCTATTTCGCGAACGATACTCTCGGACTCCATTCTCTCGCTCCCTTTTTACGTGGAACAACATGGGCTTTCGAAGCGAATCGAATGCCCAAAATCGTTTCATGGGCATTCTCGACGCTTCTGAACCGATCCGCGGACTTGCCGTTGGGGTTGATGCAGAGCGATAGCAGTTCTGCTACAGGACCCCCAGGAATTGCTTCGCTCTCTTTCACATGCACAGTGCACTTCCCAACGTTTGTTCCGGAGTAAACCGTCGTTTTCATCCGCAATTGCCCAAAGCTCAGGTTGGCCCCAATTTTGCGGCCACTTCTTGCGCCGGAACTGTTTTGCCCCCGGCTTTCACGGTCGCCAGAGAACGTTGAAGCTCTGCTACGAAATCATTATGCAGCTCCAGCCCTCTGTCGGGGTCACTAAACATTCCTACCCAGAAGAGTTTGAATGACCACTTCCCGCAGAAGCTCCCTGAACTCATCTATGGTTAGATCGCTGATTCCCGCCAGAGTCATTGTTTTACCCCTCCTCCGGCAGTTCGGCCGCCCAATTACCGGGTGAGCGCTTCACAATCCCTTTATCGCCAAGTATATCACACCTTTTAGCCAGTCTCAAAAGGAGTGGAAAGACATCCCCGCAATCCCAAACTTCCGGACAGGGCAGGCAAGCGGTAGTCGCACAGACCTCGTCGCTCCGCTTCGAGTCTGTGGTCTTCATATCCGTCATTCGGGACCGAGGCGACGAATACTGGGTCAGGTTAGGGATCAGGGTAACGTGCCACTCGAACCGGGAAAAGCGCATTGAGTTTTTCACCCTAATCCCTTTTCTCTACCCCATTTTCATTCTGGCCCCCTGGATTTGCTTCGCACTCCCTCAGAGACTCCGTTCGCTATGAACACCGAAGGTTGTGGTATAATTTGTGCGTAATGCGCCAGCCAGG
>WFSD01000272.1 GCA_015486235.1 Anaerolineae bacterium | reverse complement strand
TGAAAGTGCTGGACGGCGTGACCATTGGGAAGGGCGCTGTGGTGGGCGCCGGAGCCGTGGTGACGAAGGACGTGCCCCCGTACGCCATCGTCGCCGGCGTCCCGGCGAAAGTGATCCGTTACCGTGGGCAGGTGCCCGATGGGAGTGTGGGATAACATGGCCACTTGCTCAACGCCAAGACGCAACGAGACAGAAAGACGCAAAGGCTTCTTAAATTTCCTTGCGTCTGATGTTCCCATTGTGCCCTGATCCCTGATCCCCAGCCCTTGTTTTTTGGTGCCCTGATGCCCTTCCTCCGCCCACGCCGGTGAGGGGAAGGTTGGGGTGGATGAGGGCCGGCGGGGGCGACCTGCTGGCCGTCTTCATTCTCGGCAATACGGTTGTCGTTAGAACTGATCGTATCAGAGTCCAAAAGCTACCCCAGGATGTTGAGAAGGCGCTATCATCGTTTCCGTTGATGGCCAGAGGTATGGTATATTTTGGAAGGTGCGTTACCGAGAGGGCGCCTGAGGTCGGCGCCTTCTCGGTTTGTGAACTCATATTGGCCAGGAGGTCGTGAATGAAATTTAAATGCTTTGGGATATTCTTGTTATTGTTGACGCTGATTGTACCTGGCGTGCCTCCGCAATTCGTCGGCGCCGGACGGGCGGAAAGGGCCGCTCCCCTCGAAGCTGTTTCGGTAAACGACGGGATTCCGGTGGGGGACGGCTGGGAGATGCAGTTCGTCGCTGCGGGGGACCTGAAAGACGTCTCTTTCCCCGATTCGCAGCACGGCTGGGCCGTGGGCAACTACCGGGACGTGAACGGCGGGTTCGTCATGTTCACGGAGGACGGCGGTAAAAGCTGGGGGGTGCAACCCACCGGAGACGTTCGGAGGAATCTGAACGCGGTTTCTTTCTTGGACGATGATCACGGCTGGGTTGTGGGCGTTCACGGCACGGTGCTCTATACTTCGGACGGCGGCGCCACATGGAAAATACAGACGAGTGGGGTCGACAGGGAGCTCTACGATGTGGATTTCGTGGACGAGCAAAACGGTTGGGCGGTTGGGTTCCAGGGCCTGATATTGCATACCTCCGACGGAGGCGCTACATGGCAGACGCAGAGCAGCGGCGTAACCCTCCACCTGTACTCTGTCTCCTTTGTCAACGCTCAGGATGGATGGGCTGTGGGTGCGGGCGGCAAAGTGCTGCACACTTCCGACGGCGGCACGACCTGGACTCCCCAGGCAAGTGGCACCGGCGCTTACCTGTACGGCGTGGAATTCATCTCCCCCACCACGGGTTGGGCGGCTGGTGCCAATGGCTTGATCCTTTCCACCACCGACGGCGGCGCTACCTGGAGATCAGGGTACGTCGGCAAGAATGTAACTTTGAGGAATGTGTCCAGCAGGGATGGACAGCACGTCTGGGCTGTGGGCGATGGCAATGCCTTTTTCACTAGCGCCGATGGCGGGCATTTGTGGGGCCAAAGGGTTGTCGGCAGTGGCAGTAAGACCAATTACGCCATCGCGGCGCCTGACGACACCCATCTGTTCGTGGTCGGCGGGTTTGGTTCCATGACCGGAATCTGGATGTCATCCGACAGCGGGACTTCTTGGGGTCTTTCTATGGGAGGCGTTTCCGACCTCCAGGATGTGAAGTTCGTGGACAGGGATCACGGATGGGCTGTGGGTGCGACTTGTCTGGACCTTAGTGAATGTCCCGGAGCAATCCTCCGTACTGTCGATGGCGGGCACACCTGGAGTTATGTCGATTTCCCCGATCCTGAGGATTCGGGCTACTTCAACGGCGTGGACTTCGTGGACGACGAAGTCGGCTGGGTCGCGGGGCGCTATGGCGTCATCCTTCACACCACGGATGGCGGCGAGACCTGGACTCGCCAGCAAGCGGGCACGTCGGTGCCTCTCTGGAAAGTCTCATTCGCGGACTACAATCGCGGCTGGATTGGTGCCAACAGGAATGGGGGCAAGCTCCTCAAGACGACAGATGGCGGGAACACCTGGCAGAAAGTGGATATCGGGTGGAATCTGAATACTCTCGGCTCTTACTTCATCAGTGATGGTCATGGATGGGCGATCTCGAACAACTCTACAAATGGTGGATCTGCCAGGTACAGCAACGGCGCCGACCAGTGGCGCGAGTCCACACATCCTTATGCCCGTGGGTTCCGTGGCGTTTTCTTCGCCGATTCTGTCAACGGATGGATAGTCGGGGACGATGGCCTGGTGTTGGCCAGCAACGACCGAGGGGTCAGTTATTACAGGAGAGACACCGGAACGGATGCTCACCTGATGGACGTTTACGGCCTCGACAGGCTGGATGTGTACGCGGTCGGGGCCGCCTGTACCTGGAGTAGCATGGAGGATGTTCATCAGAACTGCGCCGGTAACGCCGACACGACTGTAATCCACTCCACCAACGGAGGCAATACCTGGGATGTCCAGGTGCTGGACGTGGGTGTGCTTCTCCGGGCGGTGTATTTCATAGGCGGCGAGGAAGGAACTCACCCGGAGGGATGGGCAGCGGGTGACAAGGGGGTGATTTTACACCTTAGCACCCCTACTTCCCTTCGGAGCTTCGAGACTGCCAATCCTCCCACTGTGGACGGATCCCTCTACGACTGGGCGCAAATGCCGCATCTCACCCTGAACGCCGATACCGCCGATGCGATCGGCGGAGCCAGACCGACGGAGGATGATGTCAGCGCAAACCTCAGGAGCTACTGGAGTGGTGATACCCTCTACCTGGCGGTAGACGTGACCGACGATGTCCCCGGCAGCGGGGATGCTGTGCTCCTGGGAATAGACGGCAAGCACGATCGGCAGCCTGGAGGTGCCGACGATCACTCCCTGGCGGTGTACAGGGACGGGACGATGTTGGATGCAGGCACGCCCATCACCACGGTGCTTGCTGCTGTCCGGAACGTGACAGGGGGTTATCAGGTGGAAATGGCAATTCCGGCATCGTTCCTGGGCGTGTCCAGCCTGTCGCCGGACCAGGAAATCGGGCTGAGTTTGGGGCTGTCTGACGACGATGGTTCCGGCGTCGAGAGCACCCTGATACTGGACGGAGACACCACATCCACCTCGTCTGGCGAGTACGGCGCGTTGCGGCTGCAGGGGCGGTGTTTCCTTCTCCAGGATGGCTATCGGGATTATTACGGCTTGCCACTGGAGCCGGACGGTACCTACGAGGACGCCTATCTGGACCAGGCGCAACCAGACACCCCTCATGATGGGGGTGATGATTTCATCCGGAATGTCCTGCGCGTTCAGGGAACCGCGAATAACGAGAAGGACTCCATCCTCTGGTTCGACTTGAGCTTCCTGAACCTGCCGAGCAACGGTAAGGTCGTGAGCGCTACGTTTAGCCTTTACACGACGAAACCCTATCCCAGTTTCACCCCGCCAGGGCCCCTGCGAGCAGGCGTTTTCAAGCTGAACCAGGGTTGGGACAACATGCAGGTTACCTGGTACGAAGCCTGGAAAGGGCATCCCTGGGCGGTGCCGGGAGCCAATGGCGTTCCTGACGACCGCGATGGCGATCCGACGGACACGCAGACCATTTCCCATTTGTACGAATGGTATACCTGGGACGTGACCTCGATCATCCAGTCCTGGGTGAGTGATCATGATACGATGAAAGGCCTGTTGGTAAAGCCGATGGAGCAAACCAGCGACCGCGATCCGTGGTATGTGGTCTCTTTGGAGGCGTCGAAGAAGCATATGAACGAGCCTCCCGTGAACACGTTGAAAGGCCCGAAGGTCGTTTTTTGCTATGAGCTGGAGCCGCCGCCGGCACCTACCCCTACACCGACGGCAACGGCAGAGCCAACGCCTTCCACAGGCACTGTATCCGGCATAGTGTGGGAGGATGGGAATGCAAATGGCCAGATGGACGCTGGGGAGACCGGGCTGGCGGGTGCTGAGGTCTCCCTGTGGCAAAGTACTACCGAGGTTACATCGACAGTCACCGGTGAAAGCGGAATGTTCTCTTTCGTCGTCATGCCAGGGGCTTACAAAATACGGGAGGCCGATCCTGGTGGTTACTACTCCAGCACTCCGAACGACCTCGATGTACAGGTGACTGCGGGTAGCACCGTGCAGGCAGATTTCGGAGATTACCCTGCGATCGAGATGTACCTTCCTGTGGTGACGAAGTGAAATCAAATCGAAGGGGTGGCTGCCATTCGCGGAGTGGCGGCCACTCCATTTTATAGCAGACACGGAGTGGAATTCATGGATAAATGGAAAGTTTTGTCGAGCAAGATGCTCTTCGACCATCCATTCATCCGGCTCAGGGTGGATCGGATACGGAGGGAGGACACCGGTGAGGAGATGGATTACTATGTGTTGGTGTCTCCTGTCGAGACCGTGGCGACTGTGGCGGTGACGGATGACGGGATGGCGCTCCTCACCAGGCAGTACCGGCATCCGCTGGGCAAGGTGATTTACGATTTGCCCGCCGGGCGCATCGAGCCTGGCGAAGACCCTGCGTTGGCGGCCAAACGGGAGCTCGCGGAGGAAACCGGGTGCCGTGCCTCTCGGTGGGAGAAGCTGGGGTATTACATGCCGTATCCCGGAGGGTTGTTGTCGGGGACGCATCTCTACCTGGCACGTGACATCGAGGAGAATCCGTTGGGGCAGCACCTTGATCCTCACGAGTATCTGGAGGTGATTCGGAGGCCGTTTCAGGATGTTCTCCGAGGGGTGCTGGACGGCGAATACGTGGACGGCGCACTGAAAATGGGGGTGTTGCTGGCGGCGTTCCGCCTCGGCGTGGTGAAAACTGATGAAGGGAAGGTATGATGATCACGACGATAAAGGCAAGAGTATACTCGCTGGCAGCAATATTGCCGTTTCTTTTCCTGTCGGCGTGTTCCGGCGTGGTGCCTGCGCTCACACCCACGCCCACGATACCTCCGACATCGGTTCCGACCGGTACGGCGACGGCGACTTCCACGCCAACTCTGACTGTGACGCCTACCTCTACACCGACTGTCACGCTGTCCCCCACGGCGACGCCGACGTCGACAGCCACAGCGACCATCACGCCTTCGCCAACAGTGGTCGTCGCCCGGCCCACGCCGAGCTTGCACCTGGTCTATCACGGGAACCGGTCCAAGCGACAGGTGCAAATCGGATTCGACGTGGAGGGGAACCCGAAAATCTTGTATCGAATCCTGGATATCCTGGCAAAATATCATTATCACACCACTTTCTTCATCCAGGGAGCATGGGCAAAAGCGCATCCAAACGCTGTCAAGCGGATAGTGGCCCAGGGGCACGAGCTCGGGAACCATTCCTGGACCCATCCAGATTTCAGGAAGCTGACCAGGGAGCAGATGGTAAAAGAGCTCACCGACACTGAGAAATTGATCGTGGAGCTCACCGGCAAGGATCCGAAGCCGTATTTCCGCCCGCCCTACAGCTACCGGAATGCCCTAAGCATCCGGACTGCATACGAGCTTGGGTACACTCACATTCTCTGGAGCCACGATTCCTACGATTGGCGGGATCACGACGCGAAGAAAGTCTATCACAATATCGTGGACGGTGTGCGCCCAGGTGACATCATCTACATGCACACCAGCCACAGCTATGATCCGGAAGCGCTGGAGATGGCGCTGAAGACACTCACTGGAGAGGGGTACAAACTTGTTTCCCTCACCGATATACTGGCACCATGAAGCGGGATCGACGAGCATGCGAATCAGCGAAATGTTCTCAGCAAGAATCCGTTTCGCCGATTCACCTGTTCGCTGGTTCATCATGAGGGTACTATGACCGACCGTTCGTCACTGCGCATGTTCATTCTGGTGTTACTCCTCGTGGGGGTGGTGCTTCTCTACCCGAGATATCGTGCTTATCGGTCGTTGCAGAAGCCAGTTCCTCCGGGTGTGACCCTGGACGGCATGGACTTCCGGGGCGTTTCTGATGTAGAAACGGTGAAAAAAGCTGTTTGGGAGCGCCTGGCTGAGCCGATCTCGTTGCGCTATGGTACCCACAGGATTATTCTGCGTCCTAGTGAGATCAGGTTCCGGGTGGATGTGGACAGGATGCTGGTCAAGGCTCAACAGGCCAATACAGGGTGGCGCTACTGGGCAAATTTTGCTTTGTACCTGGCAGGGACAGCTCCGCTGCACACGGATATTCCACCTGTAGTGTCGTGGGATCCTACACTCCTGGGAGACTGGATGCTGAAGATCAGTCAACGGTACGACCGCCCGTCCCAGCCTCCACGCGGCGATTCGGCCCGGATGGTATTTTTACCGGGGCGCGAGGGGACCCGCCTGAACATGGAAAAATCGGCAGAAGGGATACTGGCAGCGCTGGAGAATCCATACCAGCGTGAGGGGGAGTTGGTGGTGGAGAAAGCGCCTGTGCCTGCTGTTTCATCTGGAGACCTGGCTGCCTTGCTGGGGCACGCATCGGCGAAATTCCCCGGCATAGTCAGTGTTTACACTCAGGATCTGAAGGATGGCATGGAGGCAGGGTACCATGAGAATGTGGCGTTTGCCGCGATGAGTACGATAAAAGTGCCCATCGGCCTCATGGTGGTGCGGAAGTTGTCTTTGCCATTGCCGCAGCAGGTGCAATCCTTGATGGAGAACATGCTGGGCAAGAGCGGTAACAAGAGTTCCAACGAACTGCTGTCGTTGG
>WFSD01000271.1 GCA_015486235.1 Anaerolineae bacterium | reverse complement strand
CACGGAAACCTCTGCCACTGGCCGCATATCGGGGAAACCAAGCACCGCCATAGCGGCTACCGCCTTCCCGAAACGATAATGCACGTCAGCCCCGCCGATGGTGTGTGGCAGATGATCCAAAGGCACCTCCCGCACAAATCCCGACATGACCCTCTGCATATCCGCCAAAGCTCCTGCATGCAGAGCGAAGTTGCCGCGACTCACCATTCCCTTCCCCAGAGTTTCTATTCTCAGGGATTTCGAAGCAAATCCTGAGGGCTCAGGAATTGCTTCGTTCTCCCGCCTGTCCATACCTTTGACCTTGCTACAGCGGTATGATATCATAAGTGCGTTCACTGGACAGGTTCTAGGCGTAAACGTGAGCAAGGATCCGCCTACGAGCGACCTGGAAAGGAGTGCTATCGTGAAACCACAGATTAAGCTGCTAATCCTGTTGTTGCTGGTATCCCTTGCAGCAGTGGGATGCACTAAGAAAGCCCACAAAGATGAGAAGTTCGTTCCTGCCCAGGCGGGCAACGCCACGACTGTTTCCGTCGAGGGTACCCACACCTCCCCCAAGACTGCCACAAAGCAGCCCGCCCAGGCAACGGCCTCTCCAACGACTATGGCGACGCCCACCCCACTCTCCGGCGGCGCCACCGCTACCCCTGCCGTGGCACCTTCGCCCACGCCGACCGAGAACATCCCCCTGATCTCCTACCGCGTCCAGCCGGGGGATACACTCTTTTCCATCGCCCAGAGGTTTGGCACCACGTCTCGATGGCTCAGGGATTATAACCACCTCCTCAGCAACAACATCATCGTGGGGCAGGAACTGATGGTACCGAAGCCAAAAAAGCCGGTGCCGACGCCTACCCCGCCGCCCCAGATAGCCGAATACGTAGTGCATTCAGGAGACACCCTCTCGTCCATAGCAGCGCGGTTCGGGACAACCGTGGATAACCTGATTCGCCTGAACCACCTGAGTTCCGAGACAATCCAGGTGGGAATGGTGCTGAAAGTGCCCCGGAGCGCGCAGCCCACTCCAGCGCCTGCGTATCAATCTTACGTGGTTCAGCCCGGCGATACCCTTTTTGGACTGGCGGAGCGGTTCAACACCACCGTCGGAGAACTGAGGGCATTCAACAACCTGACATCGGACACCCTGAGAATCGGACAGGTGCTCCGCGTGAAGCGGCCATCACCTACCTACGTCACTTACGTGGTGAAACAAGGGGACACTCTATCCTCGATAGCCCATGCATACGACGTCTCACCGGTTGCGATTGCCAAAGCGAACAACCTCCAAAATGAGAATCTACTGGTGGTCGGTCAGACCCTCCGCATACCAACGCGCCCTATCACTTCAACGCCGCGCCCGGTCAGGTACCACGTGGTACGCGCAGGGGAGACTCTCACATCCATCGCTCAGCAGTACGGTGTGACTGTGGCACAGATCCAGGCCGCCAACGACATCAACAACCCGGACGAGATCTACATCGGGCAGCGGCTGTTGATCCCGTGAGGGTTCGGCATCCCACGGCTTTCCGCCAGGGGACGTTGGAAAAGGTTAGTGGGTGTGTCTTTGGTAAGTGGGCCTTGCCTGCTCGCCACAAACACACCACAACGGTCACACGTCCGAACGGGCGCCAGGCTTGCATTTCATGCGAATTACACGGTGGCAGGAAATTCCTGCCGCCGTATTTTGATGGCAGAATCAGCGAAGTGGCCCCTCACCGGGGTCGTAATCCGATGATCCGTTGATTCACTGATTCATCAGGAGGCTAAATTGGAAGGCAAAGAGCTTTTGCGCCGCCTCTCCGAGGCCTCAGGAATATCGGGGCAAGAAGGGGTGGTAAGGGAAATCCTGGTGGAGGAGCTGCGCCCGCTGGCGGACGAGGTGAAAATCGACCAGATGGGCAACGTCATCGCCTTGAAGAGAGGCGATGCGTCCAAGGGAGACGAGAAGTCACCCGGAAGGCTCCTCCTCACCGCCCACACAGACGAGATCGGCCTGGTGGTGAGCGGCTTCTGGGAAGGATTCCTCCGGGTGCATCCCGTCGGAGGATTCGACCGACGGGCGCTCCTGGGACAGGAAGTGGTGGTTCACGGCAGAAAAGTCCTGCCAGGTGTCATCGGGGCTCGCCCCCCTCACCTGGGAGGACAGGACGTGCCGCAATGGAAAGACATCCTGGTAGATGTGGGCATGAGCAGCGACGACGACCTCCGGGACCTGGTCAGGATCGGCGACCCGATTACTCTGCGTGGGCGCTTCGGCGAGCTGATGAACGACAAAATCTTCGGCAAAGCCTTTGACGATCGCTCCTGTGTTGTCGCCATCGTGGAGGCGCTCCGCATCCTCCAGGACTACCGCCACCGCTGGGATGTGATCTTCCTGGGTGCAGTGCAGGAGGAAATCGGACACAAAGGGGCTTTCACCGGCGGCTACTCCGTCTTCCCCGACCTGGGGATAGCCCTGGATGTGGGGTTCGCGACCCAGCCGGGCGTGGGCAAAGGCCAGGGGCACGAGGCAGGCAAAGGACCAATGCTGGCTCTGGGGCCTGCTTTTCATCGCCCGCTGGTGGAGGAGCTGAAAACCGTGGCAGACCGCTGGAACATCCCACACCAGCAGGAGGTGATCACGGGGCCCAGTGGCACCGACGCATGGGCGCTCCAGGTGATCCGGAGCGGCATCCCGACGGCGTTGATCTCTCTGCCGCTGCGGAGCATGCACACGGCGGTGGAGACGATAGCGTGGAGTGACGTGGAATCCGCCGCCCGCTGGCTGGCGCAATTCGCAGCGGGGCTTTCGGACGACTCCAGGGAAAAGATGGCGATCCGCCTGCCGGAGGAGGTGCAGAATGCCTGAGTTGAACAAGCGGGAGGAGCTTCTCACATTGCTGAAAGAGCTCTCGGATCTGCCCGGCGCCAGCGGCGACGAGGGGAAAGTCCGGGACCACATAGCGAAAGCGCTGAAAGGCTACGTGGACAGCCTGAAAGTGGATGCCCTGGGCAACCTGATCGCCTTCAGGAAAGGAACTGACTCCGACGGCAGAAAGCTGGCAATCCTGGCCCACATGGACGAGGTAGGGTTGATCGTCACCGGTGCCGACGACCAGGGATACCTGAAATTCGATTCGCTGGGCGGCGTGGATTCCCACGTCCTCATTGCCAAGCGGGTGAAAGTTGGGACCGACGGCCTCCCCGGAGTCATCGGGTACAAGCCGATACATCTGCAGACGCAGGAAGAACGGGACAAGCGGATCGAGATGAAAGATCTGCGGGTCGATATCGGCGCAAAGGACGAGAAAGAAGCGCTGGCCAAAGCCCCCCTGGGCACCGCCATCCATTTAAATGGATGGCGGTGCCCAGGGGGGCTTTGGCCAGCGCTTCTTTCTCGTCCTTTGCGCCGATATCGACCCGCAGAT
>WFSD01000270.1 GCA_015486235.1 Anaerolineae bacterium | reverse complement strand
CGCTTACGAGCGAACTTTGCGATTCCTGACCATGGATACTTCCCATCCTGCAACTCGCGCCACGCTCTCACGGCATCCGGCCATGGGAGCAGTTCGTGATAAGGCGCGGCGTTCAGAAGCACACCGTCGTCCAGGCTGGGGACGATGTTCAAGTCGGCTACGGCCTTGAGCTTCTCGTAGAAATTTTGAAGTTCGGCCACCGCTGCCTCCTGGACGGCCAGGCGACGGCGCAGATCCGCCTCCAGCAGGCGGCGCAGCCCGGCCACCACCTGGAGCAGGCGATTTCGTTGAATCTCGCTCAGGCCATTAGGGCCCTCACTCAATTTCTACCTCCTCACCAGCCCTGATGTGTTTCAGGATAGCCTTTCGTAAATCAGATAGAAGCGCTTCCACATCCTCGGGCGTGCGCAGGGAGTAGTTGGTGATCAGGTCGCGCAGGCGCAGGTACACCACCTGCGGCTTCCCCTCTCCATTGGAAGGAGCAAGCTCGACCAGCGCCTGGCGCACTTCCTCCACATACCCATCCACAGCCCTCAAGTCGGAAGCCATGGTCGGGATACGAGCGCGGCAGTGCTTGCACACCAGCTCCTCCTCGGGGAGATCCAGGCTCGCGCAGGCGCGTTTCGTCAAGCGACGGATGGCGTCCTCTCGCGCAGCGACGTCCACCTGCTCCCACTCAGGCAGAGCCATGACCCGTTCGATGGCGTGCTGGTACGCGTCTCCCCGGCGGGTGTGCAGGTCGGCGTACACCTCTCGGTACCGTTCGGCCACCTCCCTTGCCACCGATTCGATCTCCTGCAGCCGATCTGGCAGGTCCGGCGAAATCAGGTCATCCCGAGCTTTCTCCACGCGCTCGGCCAGGTCATCGGGGGGAACGTACCCGCTCAGGTCAGGCCACATCTCGTCGAACGCCCGCCGGGCAAGATGCACGACGGCCAAAGCGTTGTCGGTGAGGGCACGCTTCACGCTGTGGTAAGCTGCAACCGCATCACGCAGATCCTTCCCCTGGTCGGCCAGGGTAAGCACCACAACGTCGCTCTCTCCCTGACGGATTCCTTCTACCATCGTCTCCATCTTTGCCAGCGACTCATCCAAAGCGCTCAGCCGGTGAGCACGGGCTCGTTCTCTTTGCAATCGCACCTCATTGAACGTTTCCCTGGCCCAATTCTGAGCAGCCTCGTACACGGCCATTTCCTCGGCATCCACCTCATGGCCGGTAAGGTCGCGCAGGGTCTCCACCGCTCGCACGATCTTGCGGATGTCAACTTGCTGGCGCAGGCGGAAGGTGGTGGATCGAAACTCGCGCACGCCACTGAAAGCCCGTCGCACTACAGGATCGTCCGGTCGGCTGTGGCGTCGCCCCTGCTGCACGATCTCCATCTGCCCCCCGCGCACCAGCGCAGCGAGGACGGCATGTACAACTTCCCCCTGCCAGCCGTAGGGTGGCCCGCTGAAATGCTCCTCCAGGCGCTTGCCGGTCACGCTGTTGCCGTAATCCTGCTCCTGACGGATGTACGCCAGGATTTCCGCGGCCGGGGGAGCATCTTGACTGATGACATAACGCCCATCGGTTTTCACCACCATGCCTAACGCACCCTCGCCCTCGTAGAACACAGGCGGAAGGCGATCCAGGCTTGCGGCCTTGATCATGGTCTCCGCCGCCTTGGCTGGTAGACGGATGCTGCCCATTTCCAGTTTTTCGTACAACTGAGGGACAACCCATTGGACCAAACCACGCAAGGTATCGCGCCACTCCTTGCCGTGGAAGTCGGCAGCGGGACGCACCGTACCGCGAAAAACGCCCTGCCCCTGGGAAAGGGCTTCCCGCAGTCGGCGATCAACCTCGCTCTGCCACCGCTGCAAAGCCCGCTTTTCGTTTTCCAGGTTACTGCTTTGCTCAGGGCTCAGGCGGCCCTGGGCAGCAATCTGGCCGTATTTGTTCACCATCACGGTGGACCGGTAGAGCTCCACCAGCGCGTTGTCCAGCGCGGATGTGCGTGGAAACACCCAGTGAACCTCATTGTGGTGGTCGCTGGCACGGGTATCCTGGCGGCTCTGGTTGGTTTGCGCCGAGAGGTGCTTCTGACTGTCGGCAATGAAAAGATGAAGCGAGATGTCCCCGCGCGGGATGACCGATCGTCCTTCGAACTGCACGGCCAGGCTGAAATTGCGCAGGTTGCTGTAAGCCACCGTGCGCAAGGCCGGATCGTCCCACAGACGACGCAGTGCTTCGCGCAGGATCTCTATTTCCTGGGACGGGTGAAGCGCATGTTCTTTGCGCTCGGTCTCCCAGGTCTTCTCCGCAGTGGTGAGCAGCTTCCATCCTGACTCGGTGTGGCGCACGAACTGCCCTTTCTCCAGTTCCCGAAGGGCTTGAGCGACCTCCTCCTGACGTAACGTATCCCCGAGGTGCTCGTAGAGCAGGGCAGCGATGTTGTGCTCGGTGCGGGGAAGGTGCTCCACTTGCTCGATCAGCGCCAGGACGCGTGCGACTTTGCTTTCCCACGAATTGGCGGTGAAATGTCTATCAATGTCGGCGATATCCCGCTGCTTTTCGCTGGAGAGGTTGTGCTCCACCAGTTCGTAGAGTTTGTCGAAAGTGACCAGGGTGCCCAGGGGTTTGTCGGCCAGACGGGTTCGGTCGTTGACCAGCATCTCGTAGGCCTGCTTGATGATGGTGCGGTTGCTGCCTCCCAGGTGACGGAGATCGCCCGTCTGCAGGCGCAACGCAGACATGATATCAATGGAAAGACCGATGTGGTGTGGCAGGTACGGGTAGGTTTCCACGAAATCCTTGATTTCGATGGGTTGGAAACGGGCGGTCTGTTCCAACTTGCAATAATTGCGAAGCGCTCCACGGTGTTCGCGGAAAAGCACTTCCAGGGTAGGCACTGCCTCCGGTCTCTTGACCAAGACACGTTTCGCCGCCACTTCCTGGATGTCCTGCGGCCCCAAGTCTATGTGGTAGTGGAAGGAATCCTGCAGCTTCGCCAGATCGATGCGCCGATCTCCGATGGCGTCCACCACCTCGTTCAGTTTCTCCTGGGATGTCACGATAAGCCACACCGGTGCAGGAGCCTCCCCGCGGACGACACGGTTGCGCCCAGCGCGGCCGAATTCTCGAGCCACGCCCTGGAGATCCAATATCTTGTCCCCGCTGCGAGCCACGTACTGACCCACCTCGTCTATGATGAAGAACACGGCTTTGCCCGGCCGACGCCGAGCAGCCAGATCGAAAGTGCGCTCAATGAGCAGGTTGACGGAGATATCCACCGGTCTGGAGCGGACTGCCTCGGCCCAGCTATCCGCCTTGGGGTAAGTGGCGGGATCCATGCGGTTCAGCGCGGCACTGGCCCGGAGCAATGCCTGAGCCCCTGACCGAACCTGTCGCCAAAGGGCGTAGTCTTCCTCGGAGACGTTACCTTCCAGGGTAACCGGAAGCTGCGCAGGACGAGAGGGTGGAACGCGTCCCTTTTCCCGTACCAGGTCGGCCACGGTGCTGACGAACTCGGCCAGCCGGTCTTCCGCTTCCAGCTCGATTTCCAGCTCGGCAATGTCGTACCGGCGGTGCTCGTAGTCCAACTGACGCAAAAGCACCCGGTACATGACCTCGGCCAAGCGCTCGTTCTCCCGTTGTACGGCCCGGTCTGCGGAAACGTCGAACATAATGACTTCGAAAGGCACACGCGCCGTGAGATTGCGAATCAGGTTGGGCAGTATGGTGTCATCGGGAGCGAATTCTCGGACCTGTTCGATGAATATGTCGGCAGCAGGACGTCCCTTCACCGACAGGTTGGCCAGTACATAGCCGAGGTTCTTGACGAAGGAAGATTTACCGGAGCCAAAGAAGCCGGATACCCACACTCCAATCCCCTCGGTGGGGTTCGTGACCGATTCGTTGATGGCCTTGAAGAGCTCTGTGTAGTACCGCCGCAGGTTGTCGGTGATGACGTACTCGGTGAGTTCGGTATAGACCACCGATTCGTCGGTCTGGCTGAGCTTGATGACCTCTTCAATGGGATGGCTCAGGTCGCGAGCCAGAACGTCTTTGACATACCGGAATTGAGCCATAGTACTTTTCCTCCTCGCTTACAATCCGTGGGCGATGGACAGGGACCTGTCCCGGCGGGCTTTATCTCGTACCCGATCCGGCCAGTAGCGCATGGCCATGTGCGCCCAATCATATTCCCCGGCTTCCAGGGCTTTCCAGGTAGCCTCCAATTCGCTCATGGAACGGCCACCGTAACGTTTCTTGCGCGGCCAGGGCACCAGTTCGTGCAGCGGAGCCAGGTTGATGAGCACGCCGTCGTCCAGGTTGGGTTCGTAGCCTCGTTCCAGCACTCGATCCAGCGCCTCGGAGAACCCGGCTATGTCCTGCAGGTCGGAAAGCGCCTGCTCAGCGGCCTTGCGGGCACGCATTCGGGCGCGGCCGCTGCTTGCCTCTGCCTGAGCCGTGGCCTCGCCAAAACGCGTTGCCAGCAGCCGCATCGTCGGCTCCACGATCTCGGTCTTTACCACGAAAAGCGTGTCACGAGTGACCTGCTCGCGGTGCAGATACACAGTGATGGCCTGCTTGGGCGACTGG